>JALXAI010000138.1 GCA_026992215.1 Desulfobacterales bacterium
CACTTAAGCTGGTGTTTCAATAGAAATAACGAGTTATTCAGGCCGTTCGGCACATCGATTACCGGCCTTATCAAGAGGTATCCCCCCAAAAAAGGAGTAATGGTTAAGCGTTTCAATATTCCCTCCCGGATTTCTGCGATTCGCTCGTGCAGGCAGCCGTTATCAGAGATTCTTGAGGCGGTTTTTCGTGGATTGTGACACCTTGCTGGATGTCAGGATCGCATTTTTGATCAGCTTATCTCTCATCCAAGACCTGTTATTGGAAATAACCTGTATTATTTCCCCGGTCGTGGCAGGTGCCCTTACGAGGTTTATAATAAATCTCTTTGAAACCCTCCCGGAGTTCAGAATATCCATTATGACTTTTTTGTCCTTCCCCGTGAGTACCGGTAATTTTTTGATTATCTCGCCTTCGCTGTTCATGAACATACCCTTCAATTCACCGGTGGACATCCTGTTTATTAACGTTCGCAGGCGTGCTCTTGCCCGATTCCTTACTTCCCTGGATATGTTGGGGTTCTGAATTACCTTGGTTACTTCCGGCAGGGGCAGGTACTCCAGGATCCTAAACGAAACTTTTATCGGCGTATGGGGATTTTCTAGCAGCCTTCGTTTTATGGTGTGGTTGGTAAACCATCGGCTCATTTTGCTTATTTTCTCGAGTATTCTTGAACTCCGCGCCCTTTCAATTATTCGAATAATCTCAGCGGAGGTAATTTTCTTATTCTCCAGTATGTTTTCAAGCACCTTTTCGTTGTATTCCTGGGAGATTATGATACTTAGCGCCTCTCTGGGAGCAGAGCGCACCAGAAGCTGTTTTTCATCGGTGTTTATTTTTCCCCAAAAGGATGGTAACTTTTTTAAATCCCAGTTGAATTCACTTGTGTTTTCCATGCTTGCAGACTACTTGAATGTCTCTGTTACGCGAAAATAGGCGCTTGGTGAAAAAAATCTGAGATGGTGTCTCTCCTACTTCGGTAGATTAACATAACAGTTTTTGAGTCTGCAACAGCGTTTTATCGAGTGATCAAAAAATATTGCGTGCGTAGAGCACCCGGTTTCATAGAAAGGTAGTACCGGGAAAAAGTGAAAGGAGTACAAATGGGTTGGGTTGAGAGAGAAAGGGTAAGGATTTACTACGAGGTGCGTGGAAACGGGAAGCCTGTTATTTTTTTCAGCGGAGTGGGTGGAGGAAGCTGGTCCTGGTACAGGCAAGTACGCTATTTTGCACGGGAATATGAGGTAATAGTATTCGATAATCGCGGGGCCGGTAGATCGGACAAGCCAGGGCAGGAATATCGCATGGAAGATTTTGCCGACGATGGCGCCGCGATTCTGGACGAGCTCGGGGTACGGGAAACATTCGTTGTGGGCGTTTCCATGGGAGGGATGATTGCTCAGGAGTTTGCGCTCAAGTACGCAAAGAGGGTTAAAGGACTTGTTCTGGGTGCAACTCATTGCGGCGGTCCAGAGAAAATCCCCCCGGACTCCCGCGTGCTGGCATCTTTCGTAGATAACGAAGGGCTATCGGTGGAAGAAATAATAGACAAGAACACCAGGCTCCTTTTCAGCGCTAATTTCCTCGCTGCTGAAAGAGAGGAGGTCGAAAAATATAGGCAGATTCAATTGCAAGCTGGTGTGCAGCCTCAATATGCCCTGGAAAATCAGCTCAGTGCTATTCGGAAGTTTTCCTGTTGCCACCGAGTTCAAAACATTGAAGCCCCTACTCTCATAATCGCAGGGAGTGACGATATCCTCGTGCCCCCGGAAAACTCGAGGATTTTAAACGATCGCATACCGAATTCAAAGCTCGTCATATTGCCTGACATCGCGCATGCAATTCATGTTGAAGCAGCGGATAGGTTCAATGTGCTGGTAGATGAGTTTTTCAAAAGCCTCGATGAGCCTGGAGATTAGCTTCTACTGGTCGTTTGCGACACTCCCCAAACTTCTCAAAAATTTTGTCACCGCTTGAAAAATATCGTTTTCTTTTCCCGTGTAAAAATGATCACTGCCCTGCACTTCTACCAGGGTTACCAGGCATGGAAGGTTACCACACCATCTGTTCAGGTCATCGATGGGGCAAATATGGTCATCGGTTCCAGATATAACAAGGCACCTGGAGCCTGGTGGCATTGTCAATTTCTCAAA
>JALXAI010000139.1 GCA_026992215.1 Desulfobacterales bacterium
ATACACACGGGAAATCGTGGATTATCTCGGTCACAGGGTAAAATTCGTTTCCTGCGGGCGCAGGGTGCTGAAAGATTACTTTGGCAAAAATATCGATGGCGTGCAGTTCACGGTGTTTACCACAGGCCCCCCCCTTTCAGAGGAGGAAGCGGCGAGGGTTTATGAAGAGGGTTATCGTGGACGCGACATGGGAATTGAACTCGGTGCGGGGCATGGCTTGAGCTTCGTAAAGCACGTAATAGAGATCCACGGGGGCGAGGTTGGTTGCAAACCCCAAAAAAACGGGAACCTCTTTTATTTTATCATTCCCAAAAAGCGCGACACCGGCAAACTGGAGTATAAACATTGAAGCAGTTTTTCCTTCGCAAGACCGGAGTTCAGGAATCCCTGCTGTGGTGGACAGGCAAGTCTATTCAGGGAGTCCTGGCCGTTTTTTTCCTGATCTTCGGGGTTGAACTGTGTCGAGCTTCCTACAAGCTTTCGAATCCGTACTATTTTTTGATGACTTTTTTTGCATCGAACTTGATTATTTTGATAAGCGGAGCGATACTGGTCGGGTTTTTAAATCACGTGTATCTGAGAATCAAGAAAAAAGTGGAGTAGAAACCGGATGGAATTTAACGGGGAGGAGTTTCTGGAGAAATACAAAGAAGATCAGTTTTACGTGGCCTTTATGAAAGGGAAGAAAGGATGGTTTCCGCTCTGCCTGGCGGGTCCCCTGGAAGAATCGGCGAAGGGCACAGAATCCTCTGGCACCCTTGACAGGCTCTGCGTGTCCAACGACAGGGGTAAAATCGAGGAGCTTGCCGATTATTTCAAAGAAAATGTACCCTCAGCAGAGGCTATTGAAATTCTTTATCTTTTTCCGGTTGAAATAAGAAATCTGCTTGAAAGATACGGGCTTAAAAAAATCGAGTACATAAAGAAATGAAAAGGTCAGCGGGAAATTTGGCCAGCCGGCGACAGCGCGGTGATGGCCTTGTTGTTTCTAAGAGATCTGATTTGGGAACTAAAATGGTAACCGGATTTGTTTTGAAGAGCTAAGGAGGAATAGGAATTGGAAAAAGAAAAAGTACTGAAGAAAAATAACATTGTTGCTCCCGAAGGTAAACTGGGTGTGCTTATTCCTGGCCTGGGAGGCGCGGTAAGCACGACATTCATGGCAGGAGTAGAAGCTGTCAGGAAAGGGCATGCCAAGCCGATTGGTTCCCTTACTCAGCTCGGTACCATACGCCTGGGTAAACGTTTTGAGAAAAGAATCCCTTTTATCAAGGATTTTGTTAAACTGGCTGATCTGGACGACCTTGTGTTCGGCGGCTGGGATATATACCCTGCCAACGCGTACGATGCGAGCATACAGGCAAAAGTGCTTGAAGAAAAACATATAAACCCGCTGGCTGACTTTCTAAAAGAAATAAAGCCGTTGCCCGCCGTATTTAACAGGGAATACGTGAAAAACCTGGATGGCGACTACTGCAAACCGTACAAGAACCACGCTGATAACATTAAAGCTCTTAAAGATGACATAGAAAAATTCAAGGAAGACAACAAAACGGACAGATGCGTCATGATCTGGTGTGCCAGCACGGAGAGCTTTCTGGCGCCTTCGGCAGTTCACCAGTCGCTTGATTCTTTCTATTCCGGCATCAAAAACAATGATCCCAACATTCCGCCAAGCATGCTCTACGCAGTATCCGCCCTTGAATCCGGCGTTCCCTTCATCAACGGTGCTCCCAACCTGACCGTTGATATCCCTGCCCTGGTGGAACTGGCCAGGGAAAAAGGGATTCCCATTGCAGGGAAAGACTTCAAAACCGGGCAAACCCTTATGAAAACGATCCTTGCGCCGGGACTCAAGGCTAGAATGCTGGGACTCGAAGGCTGGTATTCCACAAATATTCTCGGCAATAGAGATGGCCTTGTGCTTGACGACAAGGGCTCGTTCAAAACGAAGGAAGAAAGCAAGCTTTCAGTACTCGAGTACATTCTCCAGCCCGAGGTCTATCCCGACTTGTACGACGGATTTTATCACAAGGTTACCATAAATTATTATCCGCCCCGCGGTGACAACAAAGAAGGCTGGGACTGCATAGATATTTTCGGGTGGCTGGGGTATCCCATGCAGATCAAGGTTGATTTTCTCTGCAGAGATAGCATACTTGCCGCCCCCATCGTGCTCGACCTTGTGCTTTTCATGGACTTTGCCCAGAGAGCGGGGCTTACCGGGATTCAGGAATGGTTATCCTTTTACTTCAAAAGCCCCATGCACGCGGAAAATCTTTATCCCGAACACGACCTTTTCATCCAGTTGATGAAATTGAAAAATACCCTCCGGTACCTGATGGGAGAGGAACAAATCACCCATTTCGGGCTCGACTATTACCATTTCGTCGATTAAGCGATCCTGTGCCAGCGTGCCCGGACGAAAGGTCGAAGGGCATGCTGGCAAAATCGATTGCTCATCGGGGGCACCCGGCAATTTTAAAGCATTGCCTTTTACCAATTCTAATTCAATAATGCACTTATGATCCACCTCCAACCACCTGCGGACGATACTCGTTAGCTGTCAGATTCCAATTCTTTCAGTGAAATCTCCAGTTGGTTTTCCAGCGCCCATTGACTTTCAAATACACGATTGTAAAATGATTTTTTCCGTAACTCTTCTCAGAGATTCTCCACGGGATTTAGTTTCGCAGAATACGGCGGCAAGAAAACACGTCGCATATTCTCCGGTATTGCCAAAGACTTTGATTTATACCACCTGACACCGTAAAGAATCATTACTATCCCCTCTTCCGGATGTCTTGACGCTACCTCGTCGAGAAATATTCTTATACAGTCGGAATTAACCAACGGTGGAATGCCCGGCCCCTTGAAAAACCTGTGGCTTTAGCCCTTTGCTCCATGGTGAAGCCAAACTCCGATAAGAAGTCACCTTTTGCTTGGTCCTGCTTTCACTTCACGACTCCTTGCATACACCATGCGTTTACTCATCCAGCATACAGCAAATGTATCCATGATTCCGACCCACAGACGATTATTGATTCCGTACTTTGTTTTGCCACGGAGCCTGGGGCGATGGGATACCGGGACCTCTAAAATCTTGGCATAACCAGCAATTCTCACCAGCGTCGGTAAAAAACGGTGCATTCCTTTGAATACCGGAATATTCTCCACGCATTCGCTTTTGAAGGCACGAAGAGCACAACCAACGTCTCTTATTTTTTCTCCTGTGAGGGCATTACGATAGGCATTGGCGACTCGTGAAGAGACTTTACGGATGATGCTATCCCGCCTATTCTGTCGCCAACCATTGACCATATCAGCGTCGTTTTCAATAAGCGTTTTTACCAGGTCGGGAATTGATGCAGGATCATTCTGTCCGTCTCCATCCATGGTGATAAAAATGTTGCCATGCGCTCGTTTGAACCCCGTGGCAAGCGCTGCTGACTGCCCGTAATTTTTTTCATGAATGATAAGCCTATGTCTTGGGTTCGTGTGGCATATTTTACGAAGTATCTCTGCAGTCCTGTCTGTTGAAAAATCGTCAATCCAGAGACACTCCCATTCCCATGATCCCCGGGACATTACAAATGTTATTTCACTTGCGAGTATTGCTACGTTTTCTTCTTCATTTAGCACCGGAATAATTATAGAGATAAAATGTTTTACCTCATTGAATTTCATTTATTTGGCCCCAGTTTAAGAAGTACGTAATCGTGCGATTTAAAGCTGATATTCATACTCGCTATTTCACGCAACGAGTACTTTTTGAGGTACTTATCGAGACCCCTGAGGTTGCATTTTTGTATCACGAGTTGCCGCACAGGCCGCTTGAGCGATGAAATCGCGTCAACCATATGCCACTTTTGCCGCAACAGAACAACAAACGGCGCTTCTTCTACTTTAACCAGATATACCGGCCCGTTATTCTCATAAAAGGTATCAACCGCTTTTGCCACGATAAACGCCCTGGGTTTAAGCGCCTGTGCAGGAGGAAGAATTAAGACGAAGAAAGAATTGAGAAGCACACCCACAGACACATTCACAAACACAAAGAGTAAGAAAGCTGTATTCAGACGAAAACGGTTTCTTCTCAAGATCCAAAAAAGCGATATCGCAAGTATGATGGGTCCTGTGACAGAGAAAAAAGAACTGGAGGCGATGGTGTTCAGAACTTTTCTAATTGTGATGTCTTCGATTCTTTCTGTGACACCGCTGAACTTAGCCAAACAATATGCAGCAAAAAAGATCAAGGTGGAAACCAGTGCAAACCAGGCCATCGGCGAAAGAAGTTTGCGAGTAATTCGGACCCACCCGGACTTTCCGGGGACCTTGACCACCAGTAGAGCGACGACCATACCTATTAACGGGAGCAACGGTAATGAATAGCGAGCTTTAGTCACAGGCATTAAAGCTACTAATATAAACGAAACCACAACGGCCGTACGGGCACTTTTCACGAATGCAAGTTGTTTTTCGCTTAGTTGCATAAGAATCTTTTTATTCCATGCAAGAAAAAACACAGGAAGCCATGGTAGAAATTGTGCTGCACCACCCAGTACTCTCCTGAACCACTTGGTAAAGCCGATCCTGTTAAAATCGAAGCGATACAATATTTCATGTATCCACACCTTTGTCATAGCCTGATGATAACCCGTATCCCGGGGTAGACCGTGCTTTGCATGGTAACTCCAGGCGATAAACGGTAATATGCTAAGCAAAAGCGCCAGAATATGCGGAAACGTAAAAAGTTCCCTGTTTTTGCGAGTCGTAAAAAGAATAATACAGACAAAAACGTAGTATATAAACAGGATCAATGGACCTTTAAGTAATATTCCGAGACTGAGTGGTATTGCTGGAGGAAGCCACCTCTGCCACCCGGAGATATCATTGCTCCATGCATTCAGCCAAAGGAGAATTGCAGCTCCGGTAAAGCATACATAGTTCGGGTCAATGTTGGCTGTCCTGCCCAGTGTTACCATGCCCATGGTTGTTAAAAAAATACAGGAAGCCAGTATTCGCGACTCAAAGGTAAGAAGCTTTGCTGGCATAAACAGCAGCATAATTGCAAGGCCAAGAATCATCAGGGTTGTGGGGACCCGTGAACTGAACAGGGTATATTTCCCGGTGATGAGAAAAGATATGGCAATCATCCAGTTCATCAATGGGGGTTTTGCAAAATATGGTTTACCGTCGAGAATTGGTACAGACCAGTTTCCCGTGTTAATCATGGTTATAGCTGGCAGGATGCGGCGACACTCGTTACGGGATGCATCCGGTACACCCAGTGATGGCAAGTAGATCATTGTCCAAAGCAGCACTACTCCCAGAATGGAGATCAGATATTTGTGTCGGCCAAAAATTCGTGGAAGTATCATGCTACACGTCTGCTTCTCCTTTTGCCGCTTTTGCCACTACCACCACCCGATGGAAACTCCGACTTCAGGCCGCGAGGAAATTAATGGCACATATCTCACTCATACACACCCGCAAGCGGCTTGTTTGTGTTATGGCACTGAAGTCACATGTGCAATTACACCGCAATAACCCACGGTTGATTTGCAAATAACTAAGATCAAGCCCGTAGTGGGGACGATAAAACTATACGTGCCGGTTACGCCGGCATACTTTTAGGTTCAAAACATAATTAGCCTTACTTACATTTCTCCTCCATTTCAAAATCGTTACAAATCTGTAATAAAGCCGCGATGAGGGAAGAGGCTGGCCAGAGTCGTATTGTCACCCTTCTCTCAACTACAATCTTCGGTGTCTCGGGTCTTCCCTGTTATTTGCCCCAAGAGCCGATTTGTTCGATGCAGCCACGGGCTTTTTCCCCTGCACTTGTAAACTTTATCCCGATTCTTTAGAAGGCAACTATATCGCTGGACCTCGAGGCAGGCAGAAGCTACCCCTACAGGATATCATCCAAAACATCATCAAAAGGGGGAGGCCGCTATGGCAAAAAGAAAGGAAACCGTTCCTTTGCGGGCTTTTTCATGCCAGCTATTGTCAGCTTCATCTTTAGTAACGCTCTGGGTACCCCTTCCACACTGGCAGATACGAAGAAAGCCTTCAAGTCATCAAGAATCGTTTTTGTACTGGATTCCTCAGGGAGCATGAGAGGGGAAATTGGAGACAAACCCAAATTGATATCGCCGAAACGTTCTCGCAAAGTTAATTCAGGATCTGCCGTCGGGAATCAACGAACTCCTTGATTCTCATTCCTGAAGCGCAGTCAAACTTGATCTCTATGGTCTGAAATTATTTTGCACCAACGTATTGAATAAAACCTGGGATGATATCCCCCTGGTAAAACCGTCAAGGAGGACCCTTCGGCAGGTTCAGAGAAACCGCAACCGAAAACAATGCCGCCAGGCCATAAACATACTCGCGACTCTAATATTAAGCTGGAGTGGAGTAAAATGAATCTATTTCTATTTGTAGAAGAATTTGAAGAAAGTTTTCCAGATACATATAAAGACTCGATTTTAAACAGCCATAAAAAAAGCCTTGCAGGCTATAAGACAGTGCAGAAGGGAACATGGCCCTCCTGTGCCCGCCATGTGCACTAGTCTAAACTTCGGACACCGGACCTATATTTCCCATTCCTGCGGCCACAGGAACCGTCGTCATTGGCAAAACCATGAAACCTGCCAGTGGATCGAAAACCAGTTGAACAGCCTCCTGCCGCCCAATACTATCTAATTACTTATACATTCCCGAGACTGCTTCGGGATCTTGCCTGGAAAAACCAGAAAAAGGTCTATTCCATGATGTTTGCCTGTGATCAGGAAATTTAAGACCTTTACCAGGAACGACAAAAACCTCCGAGGAGAAGACGGATTTATCTTAATACTCGATTCATATTCAAGAGCCCTTGAATACCAACCGCACATTCATGTGGTCATGCCAGCAGCAGGGATTAACATGAAGACCAGGTTATGGCGGGCTAAGTCGTCCGGTTATCTCTTCAGTGAAAAGGCCCTGGCAAAGTTGTTTGGGGCAAAACTCCCGGTTGCATTGATTGACGGCACTACTCTCCCTTAAATCAACTAGAGGGGGGCAATTTTAGGTTATCAATACCACCTTGTTTTGATGGATTCGGTTCCTTAAGGCTCTTCCTGATCTTCCAAAATAGCTTCCTCAGCGTGTTTCAATCCTTGTTTTGATGGATTCGGTTCCTTAAGCGTAATCTTTAATAGCAAGATTTTCAACCGGAGAAAGTTTCAATCCTTGTTTTGATGGATTCGGTTCCTTAAGAACAAGGGGCTCTGTCACTACGTCGACACCTACTGCTGTTTCAATCCTTGTTTTGATGGATTCGGTTCCTTAAGACTACTTCTGGAGCCACGATCATGGTTTACCCGGAGGAGGTTTCAATC
>JALXAI010000140.1 GCA_026992215.1 Desulfobacterales bacterium
TAATTTCACTGGACAAGTTTAAGCGAAGATCTGTTGCAACCAAGGCACTGGAATACTGGAACAAAAGGTTCCCGGAAAAGCTGGAGGTGGATACGCGTTTTTCCGACCTCACTGATGCCACCCTGGCTTTTCTGATACAGCCACGGGAAGAAAGCACCTGGGCAACATACGAATTGATCATGGCAATGAAAAATCTCGGTGGAAAAGCCCGTTTCTTTTTCATGGAAGACAAAGAAAAAATGGTAATAATTGACCTCGGGATGTTTTTGCTTGATCAGTTCAGATTCGAATGTTTGAAACGGCTGGGCTGGATTGAAAGTTACCCTGCCGAGAAGTACGCGATACTTGAATTGATCGACAATTACGGTGTTTTATCCGAAACAATAAGAAACCAGAATCCGGAACTTTCCAGCAGCCATCCCCAGTACGATAATTTCAGACGTGCTACGAAATTGGACAGGGAAGTCATAATAAGGAAGCTCTTCCCGGAAGCCATAAAGATTTTTTGTCCCGAGAACATCGGAGGCGGTTCTTCTTCAGAAAAATGACTGTGATGGGCATTGAACACGATGCTGATTTTATGCGCGCGGCCCTGGAGGAAGCCCGCAAGGCCGAAGAAACGGGTGAAGTTCCCGTTGGAGCGGTCCTGGTCAGCGACGCAGGCCGGGTCATAGCCAGCGGTTTCAATCAACCCGTAAGCAGCCACGATCCGACGGCGCACGCGGAAATTATTGCGATGAGAAAGGGCGCTTTACACTTGAAAAATTATCGGCTTCCGGGTAGCATATTATACGTAACTCTCGAACCGTGCTTGATGTGCTGGGGTGCGATACTTCATGCGAGAATCAGCAGGGTTGTCTTCGGAGCAAAAGACGAAAGGTACAGCGCGGAGGTTTCAGAGTTACTGGCAAGCAGCAAGGTGAAATTCAACCACAGGGTGGAAATTACCGGTGGCGTAATGGCAAAGGAATGCAGCGCGATTTTACGCCACTTTTTTGAAAAAAAACGTTAAAATAAAACAGGCCGGAGAGGTACCGAAGTGGTCGTAACGGGGTCGACTCGAAATCGACTTGTCCTGTGAAGAGCAGGGCACGTGGGTTCGAATCCCACCCTCTCCGCCAAAAACATTTGCCTTCCGCGCCATATTTTGATAAGCCCCTATTGGTTGCACGAGTGCGGAGAGATGCCCGAGCTGGCTGAAGGGGCACGACTGGAAATCGTGTGTACGCCCGCAAGGCGTACCGTGGGTTCGAATCCCACTCTCTCCGCCATTTCTCTTAGACCCTGATAATTTTCCCGGAGAGTGAAAGTCTCAGATGGCATACTTGGTTATTGCGCGCAAATGGCGCCCTCAGACCTTTGACGAAGTGGTGGGACAACCCCACGTGGTTAAAATTCTGAAAAACGCCATTGAATCAAGCAGGATCGCGCATGCTTACCTTTTTTCCGGGGCAAGGGGCGTTGGGAAGACATCGGTGGCGAGGATTCTCGCAAAAACGATAAACTGCGATCAGCGAACCGGCCCAAACCCCTGCAATCGGTGTATGTCGTGCACCAGCATTACCAGGGGGGCCTCCGTGGATGTTCTTGAAATAGATGCCGCATCCAACAGGGGAATCGATGAAATCCGCGAACTCAGGGAAAGCGTTCGATACCTGCCTGCCGTTTCAAAATACAAGGTTTACATCATAGATGAAGTCCACATGCTCACGGGACCGGCCTTCAACGCCCTTCTTAAAACACTGGAAGAACCCCCGGGACATGTTATTTTTGTACTGGCCACCACGTCCCCGCACAAGATTCCCATTACAATTTTGAGCCGTTGTCAGCGTTTCGATTTCAGGAGGATCCCGGTTGAAAAGATTACCCGGCACCTGAAGAAGATAATCGAAGCGGAAAACGTTTCCCTTTCCGAGAGTGTGCTGGCGGTTATCGCCAGGGAGGCGGACGGGAGCATGAGGGATGCGCAGAGTTTGCTGGAGCAGGTACTTACCTTCGTTGCCGGGGGTGGATCTGACGAAGAAGTGCTGGAATTGCTCGGAATAGTGGACCAGAAACTTGTTCAGGAAGCAGCGGATGCGATTGTCGGGCAGGATATAACAGGAGCAATCAGGGCGGTTAACACTGCATACGTTCGAG
>JALXAI010000141.1 GCA_026992215.1 Desulfobacterales bacterium
ATTTTCGCGTCTTTTAATTCTAACTGGAAGTCCCCGAAGAGCCAACCATCGGTATCAAAAAGGTATAGAAGCTCCCCAAGCCACGATACCATTAGCTCTTCCAGGTCTGCTGCCTCGACCGTTATGGTAACTGGTTCCCGAAGATCAATACTATTCAGCCCTACCAGCAAGTCAAAAAAAGCCAGGGCCGTCTGCCTGAACAGGTCAGGTAAATTTTCAGAGACAACCTCGATTCCGATGTCAGCTGTGTGCTCGATGGTTTTGTAAGGGGGACTTTTCATATCATTATTCCCGCCCTTTTAACTTATTTCATTGACGTTTTTTACTTCTACATGGTATTTTAACACTCGATTAAAAATGTGACTTATAGAATAAATCAATGTAGTGTTCAAGATTTAAGGCTCCAAACCCGGTATCGTCACGAACAATGCCCAAGAAGAAAAAGAAGAAGTTGCTTATCGTCGACAATGACGTGGATTTGCTGGAAACCCTGGTCGATTATCTGAAAAGGTGTGACTTTGACGTTGTGGGATCCAGCAGCAGTCTTGAGGCGTTGAAGCTACTGCGTTCGAACAAGTTTGACCTTGTCCTTACCGATATCGTAATGCCTGATATAAGCGGGTTGGGGCTGATATCGATAATCAAAAATGAGCTGGCACACCTGCCGGTGATTGCAATGACAGGATACGGTGACAAGGTGGAAAAGTTGACCAAAGAGAGAAAACCTGATTATTATTTAGAAAAACCGTTTGCCATGGACCAGCTGGTCAAGGTTATTGATCACCTGCTGGGGAAACAGTAGCGAAGGGGCAGTGAAAGAAACACTTGAGGTAAACGCATTGCATGCGTTTTCGGGGTGAAAGCAAGAAGGGGTTTGAATAAGTCAGTTTATGTCCAGGAGACAGTCCAAGATCATTGGTAAAAGCCCTCAGATAGTAAAGATTCGGGAACTGATAAATCAGGTCGCGGGTACTAACCTGAATGTTCTTATTTGCGGGGAAAGTGGTGTTGGCAAAGAACTTGTGGCCCAGGAATTGTACTTAAGATCACCCAGAGCCACCAAGCCTTTTGTCAAGATCAACTGTGCGGCCATTCCCAGAGAACTTCTTGAAAGTGAACTCTTCGGGTATTCCAAGGGAGCATTTACCGGGGCAAGCCATGACAAGCCCGGTAAATTTGAAATGGCCAACCAGGGTGTACTTTTTCTTGACGAGATCGGGGATATGCCCCTGGAATTGCAGGCCAAGCTGCTCCAGGTTCTCCAGGACGGGCAATTTTCCAGGCTCGGCTCTCCCAAGGACCTTAAAGTTGATACGTGGATCATGGCTGCCACGAACCAGGATCTTGAAGAAAACATCCGGAAAGGTACTTTCAGGGAAGACCTTTACTACCGGCTTAATATTATAAAGATTTATATTCCCCCGTTGAGAGAGAGGAAGGAAGACATAGGACTGTTGATCAGCCATTTTTACAAAGAGTTCAGGAAAGAATATCCGAAGACGCGTTTTCAACTGACCAGGGAAATAAGGGAGTACCTCGAGGATTACCCATGGCCTGGCAACGTGAGAGAGTTGCGTAATGTTGTGCAGAGGCTTGTGATTTTAAGGGACTGGCAAACGTTGAAGGCCGAACTTGACCTCAGGCGCCAGGAAGGTCCCAGGGAGCAGGAGACGGCTGCTGCACCGGCTTCCGGGGTTCAGGAAAAAAAGGAAGTGGACGGGCAGGAAGAGGTGGGAGTTTTTCTGCCACTCAAGGAAGTTAAAAGGCGAGCAATTGAGGAAGCAGAACGGAAGGCAATCTTATCGGTATTGCACAAGACAAACTGGAACAGGAGAAAAGCGGCAGAGATTCTCCAGATAAGCTACAAGGCTCTCCTTTATAAGATTAAGCAACACCAGATTACTTCATCGTAAACCGGCTCATCGTCCATCTGTTTATTTCCGGAGAATAAGGTATGGGAAGCTTGATAAAACCCCATGGCGGGAAGTTAAGAAGATTACTGGCGTCCAGTACTGAACTGGAGGTGCTTCGGGAGGAGATACACGATTTACCATCCATTAACCTTACCCCCCGCCAATTGTGTGACCTGGAGCTTCTCTTAAATGGGGCCTTTTCACCCCTTGTTGGTTTCATGACAAG
>JALXAI010000142.1 GCA_026992215.1 Desulfobacterales bacterium
AGAGTAGGCACATCAACACCTGAACACAAAAAGAGCCGAAGCTTCCGGAAGCAAAGCGTTTCGGCTCTACCAAAGACCTTGGTCTACTTCTTGTCCTTTAACCAGGGCATCATCGCTCGCAGCTTTTTCCCTACTTCCTCAATGGGATGCTCTGCTTCCGCTTTTCTAAGCGCGTTAAAAACGGGTCTGCCGGCCTTATTTTCCAGTATCCACTCTCTTGCAAACACCCCGCTTTGCACCTCGTTCAGGATCTTCTTCATTTCTTTTCGGGTCTCTTCGGTGATTATTCTCTTACCCCTTGTCAGGTCACCATATTCGGCAGTATCACTGACAGAATATCTCATGTAAGAGATCCCGCCCTGGTAAAAAAGGTCAACAATGAGCTTCAGTTCGTGCAAACACTCAAAGTAAGCGATTTCAGGCTGGTAGCCTGCTTCCACCAGCGTCTCAAAACCCGCTTTGACCAGCTCCGTCACACCACCGCAAAGAACTACCTGCTCACCGAAAAGGTCGGTTTCGGTTTCTTCCTTGAAGGTCGTCTCAATAACGCCGGCCCTGGTGGCCCCGATGCCCTTGGCGTAGGCGAGAGCCGTATCAAGGGCCTTGTTGGATGGGTTTTGATAAATAGCCACAAGGGACGGAACCCCCCTTCCGCGTTCGTACTCACTTCGAACCAGGTGTCCGGGGCCCTTGGGAGCAATCATAACAACATCCACGTCGGGAGGAGGCACGATCTGGTTATAATGGATGTTAAAGCCATGAGAAAAAACGAGAGTTTTCCCGGGCTTGAGATTTGGCTTCACTGATTTTTCGTAAATGGAAGCCTGAACATGGTCCTGGGTGAGGATCTGGATTACATCCGCCTGTGCCGATGCCTCGGACGCGGAAACGGGTTCAAACCCGTGTTTTACCGCAAGATCATAGTTGGCGGAACGAGGTCGCTGCGCAACCAAAACATCCACTCCGCTATCTCTCAAGTTAAGTGCCTGAGCATGTCCCTGGCTCCCGTATCCAATGATAGCCACTTTTTTGCCTTCGAGAACCTTAAGATCCGCGTCATCATCGTAGTAAATCTTCATTTTTCACCTCTCCCCGACTTATAACAGTATTTACGGTTCACAAAATTGATCGTGTCAATACCTTAACTACCCGACGCAATATTATTTCCTGCCCCTTGATATCGCCGCCTTTCCGGTGCGTACAACTTCAATAATTCCGATCTGCTTCAGGAGATTCATTATCGCCCCTATCTTGTCCTCGTTTCCCGTAACTTCAATCGTGTAGGAGTTCGGGCTTACGTCTACAACCTTTCCCCTGAAAATATCGCTGATCCTCAGGACTTCTGCCCTTGTCTCGGCATCGGCCTTTACCTTTATCAGCGCCATCTCCCGGTTAACAAAATCGGTGTTGGTGAAATCGATCACCTTTATTACGTTGATCAGCTTGTTGAGTTGCTTTACGATCTGCTCAACGATTCTTTCATCGCCAATGGTGACCAGCGTGATCCGGGAAATGTTGGGATCGGCGGTCTCCGCAACCGTTAAACTCTCAATGTTGAAGCCGCGACCGCTAAAAAGACCCGCAACCCTTGACAAAACTCCCGGTTGATTTTCCACGAGAATTCCCAGCGTGTGTCGTAATTCCTTATCGTTTTTCTTCTTTTTCATGATTACACCAGTAACATCTCGGTTATTGCCTTGCCCGCCGGAACCATCGGATAGACCCCTTCTTCCGGTTCCACGACAAAGTCCATTATGACGGGCTTGTCTGTTTCAAGAGCTTTCTTGATAATTGGTTCAACCTCGTCAGGCTTGGTTGCTCTAAAACCCACTGCCCCGTAGGCTTCCGCAAGTTTAACAAAGTCGGGGGATCCATCGAGGCACGTGGCGCAGTAGTTCCGGTCGTAGAAAAGCTCCTGCCACTGCCTAACCATTCCAAGATAGCAGTTGTTGAGAATCGCTATCTTAACAGGAAGGTTATTACTCACCGCGGTCGTCATCTCCTGGATGTTCATCTGTATGCTTCCGTCTCCCGCAACATCAAAAACAATCCTGTCCGGGAAAGCAACCTGTGCACCTATGGCCGCCGGGAACCCGTAGCCCATGGTGCCCAGCCCGCCGGAGGTGAG
>JALXAI010000143.1 GCA_026992215.1 Desulfobacterales bacterium
TTTCCTCCGCCACGCTGCCTAAGGTGTCGTAAAATTGATGGTCGTAATCGTGGAATCTCCCAGGGAGTTGGAAGCCTCGACTCGCACCGTAAAGGTCATGCTAGAAACTCCTTCCGGAACCTCCACGTAAAAAGTGTGCACGACCTTTGTTTTACCGGGAATTACACCAACTCTGGCACTCTGCACGTTAACCTCGCCGGATTCGTTCTCATTTTCAATAAATACGGCCACGTCTTTAGCCGGCGCGTCACCTTCGTTTTCGATGGTGGCCCTGATTTGAACACTGTCAGTCGGGGAAAAAGAGAGATTTTCCGGCACATCTATCAGCAGAATGGGAGGCAGAGCCTCCAGCGCATCCACATACTGGAGCAGTGGGGTCATATTTTCCACCACCTGCTGGGATTGTGAGATCGCGTCAGTCAAAGTCTCAATAGCACCCTGCCTTACAGTCTCAGCATCAGGGTTACTCATTTCCACGGCATCCACCCACAGGATCGCATAGATAGCGCCATACTGCCTTGATAAAAGGGAATTCCTCACGAGAGTTGTGGTTTCATCCAAGCTGCTTTGCGTACCTTCGTAAGGATTGCCTGTTATCATGGCAGCCCGTATCTTGCGGAGCGCATAATCTATGGACTCTTTCAGGGTTTCGTCTTTCTCGAGAAGTGCCTTAATGGAGTTATCAACAGCAGAAGCGTCTTGCTGCTGGAGCGAATTGACTACAGAACCCGCGATCTGCTGGTATGCCTGAAAGTCGTCGTTGAGTTGCGCGTGCGTATTTGAGGCAATAATCATCATAACACCAAACATAACAATCATAATTATTGTGTTTATACGAATGGACCTGTAATCAGTTTTGGATCTTTTTTGTCTTATCTGTTTCATTTGCCCCTCCTGCCAGTTGTGCAAACGAAGTACCTGGCGGGGATGTCGAGCATGAGATCCGGAGTTGCGCTAAATACCTGGTCTGCCGCCACGCACACTTCACCTGGCTTATCAACAAAGAGTGTTGTCCCCACATCCGCAGCTTGGATGGCAAGGAGTGCAGCCGTGAGTTGTGAAAAAAGCTGCGATCCCTCGTGCACGGTCTGGAAAAAAATGCTTGGGTTGTAAGCTTCTCCCCTTAATGATGCCTCTTTAACAAGGAAGTCTTTCAATGGGTCAAGTGCACTGCTCAAGTCTGAAAACCCTCCGTTATATTTTTTTGTAACATCAATCCAGTCTTGGTTCTTTTTAGTTTCCTTAACGACGTATTCGTCTAGTTTTTCCAGGTCCTTAAGGACCTTTTCCGTACTTCCAACCATGTCTAGTACTGAGGCCCTGTTTACTGCGTCAAGGAGCACCGGTTCTGAATATTTCTTGATAAACAGGTCGTTCATATACAGGAATGTTACAGTGTTTATAATCCCATATACGGTAGTTTCATACATACCCTTACCAAGCATGCCCCATTTAAAAGAGATTACCTCTTCCATTAGGTCTGCTATCCACTTAATAATTTCACTTTGTCTAGCTATAGCCTTAGACTCCTCTTCACTTTTTGGATTGGCCACAGAAGTAAGAATGCTATTAACTGTTTTTACTATTAGATTACAGTATTTTGCAATCAAGGCTGGAAATGCCAGATAATTATATTTTATACCTTGATACTTTTCTGTGTGGTCTAGCTTAACCTTATCAAAGATGTCCTTCAAAGCCGTAGCTAAAATGGTCACAGGTAGAATATCGCTAACTGTTTCTACTGCTATTGCACCGGCTTCTGAAAATCTCCGTAGCGTGAACACGAGGGCTGCGTCAAGGCGAATGAGGGCATCCCACTGAACGGATGGATCACTCACCTCCCGCTCATCATCTGCGCCCTCCCACAAACCTTCATACGGAGGAGAAAACTCGCCTCTTCTAAATGTTTCGAGGTAATTTTCGAGAGACTCCGGAAGCTTGTAATAGCTCACCTTCACAGTTGTGAGGTCACCCGTAAGGTTCTCAATGCCACCTATCGGAACTGTAAGGTGCCTGTATGCCTTAATAAGATCGAGGGTTGTCATAACGAGGGAATGAGGGACGTAAAAGTCTCTCGTGACGTTTTCATTTTCCACTCCTCTAATTATTGCCGTGAATCCCACGTTGGATTCCTCAACACCCTCCAATCTCAATTCGTAGGTACCGGGCCCAGGGAGAGCGAGCACGTAGGATCCATCGTCGCTGTTTATCGGGCTTTCCACCATCTGGGATTCATCTCTCACTCCACCGATAATTGGTACGGCTTTTATCTTCCTACTAGTGACCAGGGGGTAATCATCGTCCACCCAGAGCTTTATACCTTTGTCAGCATCCTTGCCTTCAATATACTTTTTGAGCCCGTCTTTCCCGTCTATCTTAACATCGTATACGTGCCCGGAAATGGATGGACCAATGGTAATAACCGCTCTGGCAGGATCAACGGGGATGGTTTTACCATTCTCTGTTTCAGCGTTTACAGTGGCCTCAAGGTCAACCAAGCCGGAGCTTTTCGGCTTGCTTAACCTGTATACATAGGTTTTGGTCTCTCCGCCTGACAAAACCACCGGGGTTAAGTCCGGCAAGTCCCAGTTCTCGAATTGTCCGCTGCTGCTTAGCTGGGAAAGGTCTGGCACCACGTTGTAAACAGCAGTTGAACCGTTGTTCTTAACAGTAAGAGTAACTTCACTGCTTTCGGTTTCTCTGAATTTCACCGATTTGGGATCAGCAGTAAGTGTGACCACAAGAGGCGAAATGAGCACCTTGTTACTTATTGCTGGTCCACATTCATCGAGATTACCCGTTCCGCCATTTACTCCGGTCACAGTGCACTCGAATACCACACGACCGTTGCCCGTAGCTTCGAAAGTATACTGGAATTCACCAACTTCCCCGGGGGCAAGTGACGTTGATGCTGGTGTTGGACCGCTAACCGGTGATACTTCTCCCTGTTCTACTTCTTCCCCAAGCGGTCTGGTTATGTCGATCCGAGGCGTTATGTTGGTGTACGTACTTGAGCCTTCGTTGCGTAACCTTACCTTGAAATGAATAATGTCACCAGCAGATACCCTGGAAGGTTCCGCGGCGACCTGTTCAAACACAATGGGGCACCCTATAACGACCTGCTTCCCATTGGGTGGCACCACTAAAGAGCTTATCGAAACACCGGTAAAATCCTTGCCCTCTCCCTGGCCATCAAAGGTCACCACGCCACCCTTGATGGCACGGTACTCGTACTCGAAATCGGCTGACTCTTCTGGTTGCAAGGTTATTCCGCCTTCCGAAGGCTGGCTGATCAGGGTGACCCTGTCTTGCCCCTCTTTTAAGTATATGTGGGGACGAACGTCATTAACCGCCGCACTGCTTGGGTTGGCAAGATGAAGTGTGACCTTGAAAGTTTCATCCACTGAAACAATACCCTTGTCCACCTCCAGGGATGCCGTCAGAGTTGCCGGACCGACATGATTGACAAGAAGTAGGGCATCGCCAATCGAGTCAAATTCCAAATCAATGGGTTCGGCGTTGAAGGGTATATTGGCCCAGGGCCGTCCAAATTTTCTTAAAGGATCGGAGGTGAAGGTGCCTTTGACCGGGACAGCATTTAGTTTGTTTGATAACTTTTCCACAACGTAAAGATCTTCAGGGCTCAAACTCCCAAAAGAGCCTTTACCAATAGCTATCGGACCCGCTGAAACTGGACGAGCAAACATCAGTACCCTGCTGAAATAGTTCACTGAGCCAACCAGCAATTTTTCGGGGTTGAGAGAATCGGGAGGCTCAAACTTGAAAATATGCCCGCCGAATTGATCATCAGAGGCGGGATTTTCGGTGTATACAGCACCTTCCCTGTCGATTGCCAGGCCATTCGCACCGGTTTTGAAACCCACATCGGCAAATTGTACCTTGGGCCCGTTTCCATTATCTTCAATTCTGAATATCTCGTGATTATCATTTTCAAGACAAAATACGTCGCCGTTTTGCGGATTCACCTCTATGGCGGATAAATTTATTTCTTCCCCGGAACCGATAGAGACTACCACTGGTGCAGAGTAATCGCTGACCATGATGTGCTTGGAATGTGAAACAAGGGGGCCAAGGCTTGGGAGGCCCATCATCGCGCTGTTCCACCACGGTATTGTCGCATTTAAGGCCTGTTTTGAGAGGCTATTACTTGTGTTACTTATCTTGGCCAGCGTTACGGTATAGAACCATGTGGCGTATTCGGCCTGAGCGATTGAACCGTCCGGGGTAAATACCAGGGGCAGAGGGTTCTGATCAACCATTGTGAATCTGATAGAACTCCACTCATAAACGCCCTGCCCTTCGGCTACCCAGCTTATCGGGACAAGTTCTTTTTTGTTTTTGGACGGATTTTCCACCCAGACAAGCGTGTCCGGGTTGATAACCAGTTGAGATATTTTTGTCAGTCCCCTGTCACTACCACTACCCCTGTAAAGGGTATAGACATAAGTGTACCCACGACTTCCTTTTGCTGAAAAACTGCTTCGTTTATGGCTTTCGCTGATCGCAAAGGAAATTTCCACGCGCTTGTTACCATCGTCGTCAGTAATAACATTGGCTTCGATGCTATCGGCTGGAGGTGGCTCCGGAACCATTGACGCCAGGCGAATTGTTCCGAGGGCACTAACCATGTTATCCATGGCCGCACCCACAACCGGCCAGTTGGCATCCACGTTCATCCGCATCACCGTGAGATCAGGGATAGGAATGCACATTGTAGTGCAAATTGTCAGTACTTGCCTGTAAGCGGATTGAACCGTTGTGGTTAGAAAATTGGTCTTGGCCTGAAACGCGTTTCGCCAGAATCTGGTGTACTTCCCGGCCGGGACTTTAAAAATTCCGTCTCCGTCCGCCAAAGCAGAGGGCACAACAAGGTCATACAGCCCTCCTGCACAATTGCTGATGACTTCTCTCAGTTTAGCGAAGTAGGTCTCGTGGTTATGATCTGCGGCAGCCTCTCCAGGCTGACTTGAATACACGTATGTCCACAAGCTGCTTGCAAATAGAAAGGCCTGCATCGGGTTCAGCCTGGTCTCGGGAGAAAGAACGGGAGGTTCTATCGAGATTGTTTTACCCCTGTTGAACATAACAATGGCGAGAGCGTTTTCGGGCCTGGTGGGATCGAGCCAGGCAACATTTACCTGTTCCTGGAGCATTTGTATCCATTCTGCCAGGCTCATCGGTGTGCCCCCGGTCCACTTCAGCCCGAAGGAAAATGCGAAGAGAAGATCGCCAAGAGCTACGGTTTCTCCGCCCCTCTGAAGCTTCTGTGCGATCAGGCGAACCCCCGCAGGATTAAGGCTCACAAGGCCGTTTCCCTGGATTTCCGGGTTAAGCTGGTTACCGTAATCATCCAAAACTCCCGCTTCGGTACCACCCACGGCCAACATCGTATCCGTTACCATTCGCTTAAGTTCATCGATATCCTTCTTGCCCAGCACATCCCCTATTCCTCTGCTCACCACGCTGAAAGTGGATACAGAGGGGGCCGTGTTTGGATCAAAAACAACCGCTGGAGATTCCACGTTTCCCAGATCAACCGAAGCCCCGTTGGACGGGTTAACCGGTATACTGATTAACCTGTGATTCTCAGGGTTTATGATGAGAGTATGCTCCCCTGCGGGAACGTCCTTCAGTTCAAAGGAGCCGTCAGACGCCGTGGTAGTCGTGATGCCGGTACCCTGTACCGTTACCAGGGCACCGGAAATCGGCTGACCCGTGTCAGGATCGATCAAATTGCCGGTAATGCTGGTTGTCCCGGGAGTCACGTTGAAAGCAACCACCGAAATAGCGCGCTCGTCGTTTGTTGACACAGTAACAGAGCGTGGACCTTCCTTCGCGTCCGCTTCGATAGTAATCTTCGCCACAGCCTCAGTGCTACTCTTTACTGTCAATGAATAAACAGTTATTCCCGGGCCAAAATCTGCGTGACTTACACCCTGTTCGAAATGAGTAGCATAATCTCCTTCGGTACTTCCGTATAGGGTTATCTCCAGAGACTCACCCTGCTTACCTTGAACGGGAGTCAAGCCCGTAATAAGGGCGGATTTTAGATGGGGTAGAGGTGCGCCGGAAACATTCACCCTGCCGGTAATCTGTGCTCTTTTCAGGAGAGTTGGGCTTTCAATGTTGTCAACCTCCAGGCTTAAACCGGTCCCGGGCTCTCCGTTCCCCTGAACGTCATTGACTGTCACGTGCAGGGTCGCCGTGCTTGAGTCCTTCGAGTCGGTTGCTTCAAACGTTATTTCATATTCTCCACTTTGAGAATAATCGGGTAAAAAGGTGAAGGTCCTTGTGGATTCAATGAATATTGCATTTTGTGGTAAATTCTCAGCCGTCAAGGTGAGGATTTCGCCATCAGGGTCATGAACGCCCACATACACGGTGAGCATGCGTCCTTCATCCACTTCCTGTGGCGTCAGCGGATCAAAAACAGGTGGTCTGTTTACGTTATTAACTGTGATTACAACTGTTTTCGTGTCGGTGTAGCCCTCCGGATCCCGCGCGGTGAAAAGTAGCTGATAAATTCCCTGCTGGGAGAAGTCCGGACTAAAAGTAAAGGTGCCGCTGGCCTGCAGTCCCCGGGAAACGGTAAAACTGCTGTTGTCCATTTTAGGCCACACGGTTATAGTTACGGGTTCCTGGTCCTCGTCCGTGGCAGACACGTTAAAGCTTAGCGTTTGTCCTTCATCCACGCTGAACCTGGTGGAGTCCACAGACAAAACGGGCGGATGTCCCTGAAGGCCGCCCGGTCGTTTGACCGTAATCGTCACCTGGTCCGGAGCGCTTGCGGCTCCGTTGTTATCCGCTACTACCAGGGTAAAAACATAGGTACCTTCGGTAAGAGTAACCTCTGGCCGGGCCACATCTTCGGGATCCGGCGTTCCGGTCCACGTGTAGCTCGATATGGTGCCATCGGGATCCGTTGACCCACTCCCATCCAAAGTAAGGGTCAGTTCTGACTGATCCGGTGGAAGAATAACAGTCCTGTTGTTACCCGCTTCAGCGACGGGTATCTGGTTTCCACCGGTTACGCTGCCAAAGCACTGGATATTATAGGTAAAGTTTATGCCCGCTCGCCTTTCAAACCTGATCCTGAACCTGATGCTATCGCCGGGTTTAAGCTTTCCGCCCCTGCAGGTGAAAGCCAGATCAGTTCCGTCCACGTCGCCATCTCTATCAAAATCACCGACGCAGCCCCCGGAGCAATTATCTTTTCCAAAATTAGAAGCAATATCGCTGGCTCCGGTTTCTTTCCATTCATAGTAGTATTTTCCGAACGGTTCGGTATCGAGACCCCCAAGGGCGTCCGGCATGG
>JALXAI010000144.1 GCA_026992215.1 Desulfobacterales bacterium
GATGAGGGCATACCCTGCCACAGATACTAGGTAACGGATTATCCTTCTTTACAAGCTTCAACGCTTCCTTATACTTTCCCTGGCGAATAAGCGCCACATAACCATGAGCGTGCACGCCCGCCGGGCAGGCTGCCTTACACGGCGAAGTTCCCAGTTTATCAATGGCGAAGGTTGATGGAATCGCCTGTGGGAAATGCCTGTAAATGGCCTTGCGAGTATTCAGCCCCTGGTTGAAATCCGCGGGCAGATCCACCGGGCAGACATTTATACATTCTCCGCAACCCGTGCACCTGTCTTCCCGAACGTACCTTGGATACTTCTTTATTGTCACCAGGAAATTGCCGGCTTCGCCTTCCACCTTTTCTACTTCCGCCCTCGTCACAATTTCGATATTCGGGTTGCTTGCTACTTCTATTAACTTGGGCGAAATCATGCACGTGGAACAATCATTGGTGGGAAACGTCTTGTCAAGCTGTGCCATCACTCCGCCAATGCTTATGTTCTTTTCGACGAGGTAAACCAGGAACCCGGAATTGGCCAGGTCAAGGGATGCCTGCATTCCGGCGATTCCGCCTCCCAATACCATTACAGATCCGACAGGTTTTCCGTTTTTTGTTCCGTTTTCTTGGTCGCTCACCTTCAACCTCTCCTATTCCTTGTTCTCGTAAAAATTGATCCCCCTGGATATTTACAGGCTCAACCCTGCGGCTTCAATAAGCGGCCTTGCGCTCACAAAATGCTTGTTCAGCCACCTTTTAACCTGCTTTTCGCCGATAGCCATGCCTACGAGCTCGGTAAAATAAAGTATGGGGAAGTAGAAATCACGGTTGAACTTGTTGCTTATTTCCTCCTGGTACATGTCAAGGTTGGCCTGGCACATCTGGCACGAAACCACTATGCAGTTAGCCCCTACCCTCTCGGCCATGTCAAACAGCTTGTAGACAAGATTGAAGACTATATCCGGCCTGGCCACCACGTGGCTGGCACCACAGCAGTCGGTTTTGTACGGCCAGTCAATTACTTCGGCCCCAAGGAAACTCAGCAGTTCATCCATGTCGGTAGGATTCTCCCAGTTCCTTGAATCGGTGATGGTGGGAGGCCTGTTTGCCATGCATCCGTAGTAACAAACCGGCCTGAGTCCCTTCAGGGGTCGCTTGAAGCGCCTGGCTATCTCTGCCTTTACCCTGTCCTGGCAGAAAAAATCAAGAAGATCCCAGATCTTGATATTACCTTCAAAGGAGTAGGCATATTCCCTTCTGTAGGGTCCCAGTAAAGCCTTCTCCGCGGCTTTCATCCTGTTAAAGCAGAGAGCACAGGGTATCACGAGATCCATCCCCGCTTTTTCTGCCAGCTGAAGATTCCTTGCCGACAGATTAATGGCAGCCCTGTGGCTGAGACTGTGCGCGGCCGTTGCACCGCAACAGTTCCAGTCCTCGAGCTCGTGCAACTTTATTCCTACTCGCTCACATACCGTCTCTATTGATTCACGATAATCTTTTGCCGTGCCTTCCAGCGAACAACCCGGATAATAACTTACGTCAATCATCGTCTATCCTTTGCGACCTAGTCTGTACTTTCCAAAATTTTCCTGATCTCTTTCTTGTTCTTTATACCCCTTGGCAACAGAGGGAGTCTTCCTTTCGTGAGCATACCGAGGCCAAGCTTGAGATCCTTTTTCCAGGAATCATCCTGGAGCTTTTTCATGCCTTCACCGGTTTTGAGCATGTATTCGTTCATCAACCTCAGCTCATGCACCCTGCCTCGCTTTTTAACGTCATCGAGAAAAATGCGATGAAAGAGATAAGTCTTGTTGTCCTTGATGCCGATACCCCTTTTCTCGGCGTTTTCCTTCAGGTAATCCATGAGCCCGGCTATGTCTATCTCGTTCGGGCAGCGCGTGGTACACGTTTCACAGGAAGCACACACCCAGATGGTTGCGCAGTTCAGCACGAGGTCTTCCAGCCCGAGATGTATGAAACGCAGGATCTGGTCAGGATAAAAGTCCATGGCGAACGTAACCGGGCAACCGTTAGTGCATTTCCTGCACTGGAAACATGCCGAGGCCTTAATCTTGCTCTCGAATTCGACTTTTTTCAAGAACGAATAGTCAGGTACGATGGTTTGTGCATTTTGAACGCTCATAGCTTGTTACCTCTTTCATTTTTACCCGTGGCGGGCGGTAAAAAATCACCGGCAGAAATCATGTCATCTACACCGTTCGCAGGTTCCGCCTTCGTCTTCCAGGGATTCTATCGGCAACCAACTCGGTTGTTTATCCTCGTCTGATTTGAGGCCATACCAGCTGCACAGGCATTGCTTGCTATGGGAGGGAATCTCGCCAATAGCCTTGTGGAAACTTTCTCATATCACAAAAAATTAATTAAGAAAATATTTTTTTCACAATTGGAGCCTCCTACCGGGTTATGCCGGGGGTATAACCATAAAACGTTAGTGGCTTTATTCTCTAAGTAACGAACTTTCATCCACGGGAAGGTGGAAATTCGCATGACGGCGCCATTTTTTCCTGTTGGCATCACGGGACGACGGTACTAGGAGTAGAAGAAAGTAAGATATGATAGGTCAAGACCGAGGCATACCGGCTGAACGGTAACGGTTTCACCTTTTTTGAGCACTCCCTCCTTACTGCTCGAAGCAATAACGCAATTTGCGCCGGCTATTTTCTGCAAAAACCCTTTTTTTTCTGTTCCAGCCGGCACCACCTTGAGTTCGCCCTTTCCACACGTTGTCCTGCCCCAGAAAAACCGCTCGATACCATTCCCTTTCAATCGCAAGTTCTCAGCCAGGATCGCCCGGGTACAAGGTGGAGATGAAACGTTTCTGCCCGCCATGTTCAGGAGGGCTACAGAGACGAATTGAACGAAAGCGACCCCCGAGGCAAGCGGATTGCCTGGCAGCGAAAAATAAAGAACCCCACCTCTGATCCCGCACGCGGTACTTCGTCCCGGGTGCATCGAGACTCCGTCAAACAATATGTCGACCCCCGCTTTCTTCCATGCTCCTTTCACGCAGTCGTGCTCGCCCTTGCCTGTCCCTCCCGAGATGACCACGCAATCGCAACCGTGCACTGCTTCAAGGACTGAAAGAGTTTCTTTTTCGCTGTCCGGGCATATCCCCAGGAAGATTTCTTCACCACCGTAATTCCTGGCCAGGGCTCCCAGAAGATACCTGTTGCTGCAATATACCTGCTGATCTTTTCTTTTAACATCCGGTTCCACCACCTCATTTCCGGTAACCAGTATTCCCACCCTGGGTCTTCGGACAACTTTTACGTATGCTCTGCCGGTGTCCACGATGGCCGAAATAGTCATGGGAGTCATCATGGTACCTGTTTTCGCCACGATATCCCCGGATCTGGCAATGTCTCCGGATTTCATCACGAATTGACCTTTTCCGATCTCTTTTTCCACGAAAATCTTGTTTTGACGGATGCTAACATCTTCGTACGGGATCACCGAGTCCGCTCCGTCGGGAACTGGAGCACCTGTAGTGATCCTGACGCAAGCACCAGGCTCCAGTGCCGCACCGGGAATATCTCCGGCCGTGATAGCCCCGGCAATTTCAAGGCTTTTTAAAGCACACTCGGATGCAAGGTCTTTCGAGTTAACGGCGTATCCGTCTCTAAGCGAAATCTCTCGGGAGGGTATATTCTCATTTACAAGAATGTTCTCCGCGCACACCCGACCGCACGCTTCAGAGACTTCTATGGTTTCGGCAGAAAGTCTCTTAACCGCGGACAGGACTTTATTCCTGGCACCCTGTACCGTGTAACGAAACCGATTCATCTCTCATTTCCCCGCTTCGAATTCCTTCAGTGCCCTCTCCCAGTCATCAACAGTGTTAATATTAAAGAAGCATTTCATTTCGGGATCAAATTTTCTGATCTCCTCTTCACCGATCTTGAGCGTTTTCACCCGCCTAAATATTTCCATCACCTGACGCCTGTCCCGTTCCAGGAGGCTTTTCATGTGCCTCAGGCAGCGCCTGCCGTATATTGCGTGCAGCGGTTCGAACTTGTTATCAAAGGAAGGTACGACCACATCGTTGCCGTGGGCATTATCGACAAGGAATTGAACAAAGTCCGAGTTGACGAAGGGCATATCGCATGCCACGACAAAGGCGTATTCGTGCCGACTGAAAAACAGGCCCGTGTAGATACCTCCGAGGGGACCCTGATGAGGGACAATATCGGTAACAATGGTTTTCCCCAGTTCCACGTAATCAAGGGGATCATTCGTTACTATGATCACTTCTTCGAACAGCGGCTCAATACGAGCAACAACATGTTCTATAAGCTTATCCGACCCGATTTTTGCCAGCGCTTTATTCGTACCAAAACGACTGCTGAATCCGCCTGCCAGGACTATGCCGGTAAATTTATTCTTTTTCATCATCAAGGTTCAAAACAAGTTCCAGTTTTCCCGGCCGCCTGTAACCTCTCAAGGTTGAAAGCATACCGAGCAGGCCTCCGATGACGAACTCCTGGACAAATTCTTTCATGGGCAACTTTTTTCCATCGACCCTGACGACAAGTCTGAACTGCTTCCTGGATTTCAGGTATCTTTCTTCTATGAAGTTGGCAAGGCTCTTTACGTCGTCGGGACGAAACACCGGCACGCTCACCTCAACGTCTTCGGCGCTAACCACTGCGATAAGATTGTCCCTGTCCCCGCAGATGGGTCTTTCCGCGAGATCTTTTCTGAAAACTTCTATCTTGGGTTTCAATTCCCTTTTGTAGCCTTCGGTGAAAATAATATCCTCGTCGAAGTAGTGTCCAGCCACGAGTTCCAGGTCCATTTCTTCACTGAGTTGCTTCATCACGGCAACCTGCTTCGGGCCGGATATGGCGACCGTCCTGGCGCCGGCACGTCGAAGACGCCACGTATCTTTTCCCTCGTGGTCAATCTCGAACCCATGGACATCGTGCTTGATCACTCCCACGGTGTAGCCCCTGGAAACAATTTCGGGTATCAGCTTTTCAAGAAGAGTTGTTTTACCGCTTTTGGATACTCCAACAATGGAAATTACAGCAGCCATCTTTCTCCTCGTCTCACCAGTATCCTGTTCATTTTCCAAGAGAAACGTACGTCGTTTTCAACTCCAGGAATTCCTCTATTCCGTAGGATGACTTTTCTCTTCCCAGCCCGCTTTGCTTGAACCCGCCAAAGGGAACATTGAAGTAAGCTTGGTGGATGGTATTGATCCAAACGCTTCCACTTTCCATGCAACGTGCGATCTGCATCCCCGTGCTCACGTCAGGAACAAACAGATAGGAAGCCAAACCGCTGTCTCCTTCGCTCGCGTGTTTGACGGCATCCTCGCAAGAACTAACCGACATTATTCCCACCACCGGCCCGAAAGTTTCCTCCCGCATGACCAGCATTTTTTGCGTCACGTCTGTTAGAATGGTGGGAGGAAAATAGAGTCCGGAGTCAAAAGGTGTCTCAGTTACTCTTTCCCCACCCGATTCAAGTTTTGCCCCTTTCCCTATTGCATCCTTGATATGACTTTCAACATGCTTCATGATCCTGACATTGTTCAGGGGCCCAAGATCGGTGGATTTATCCTGAGGGAGTCCCAGTCTGAGCCTGTTTGCCTCTTCTGTAAAAGAACCCAGAAACTCTTCGTAGATATCGCTTTCCACGTATATCCTGTTTACGCGGTAACAGTACTGGCCGCTGTTTTTGAAACTCTGCTTCACGATATCGCGAATATTCTTCTTCCAAGGAGATCCCTTGCAAACAATGGCCGGGCAGTTTCCACCGAGCTCAAGTACCACTTTACGCACGTACTTCGCACTTTTCCTGAGAATGGACTGCCCCGTGCTGATGCTACCCGTAAAAGTGACAAGCTTAACACCCCTGTTTTCCACCAGGTAGTTGCCGGTTCTCTCCCCCCAACCCGTAACAACGTTAAAGACTCCATCCGGCAATCCTGCCTCAAGGGCCAGTTTCGCGAGAACTACGGTGGAGATCGGGGTATGCTCATCGGGTTTTGCCACCACCGTGCAGCCCGCAGCAAGAGCCGAACCCAGCTTGCACGCAAGTGTACTTAAAGGGTAATTAAAAGGCGTAATCGCGGCAACAACTCCCACCGGTTCTCTGGTTACCATTACAAGTTCGTGGGAAGAATTCTCGCAGGGCAATTCCCCGCCGATTCTGAGCGCTTCCCCGGCAAAGTAATCCAGAAGATCCGCGGAGCTCTTTACTTCGCTGTAAGCGGCATTAATCGGTTTTCCAACTTCTTCGCAAACCAGCCGGGCAAGAACGTCAATCTCTTCCAGCATTTTCCTGGAAATCGTTTTCAGAAACGATGCTCGCTCTCCTGGTGGTAGCTTCTTCCAGGCATTGAAGGCACGCGCAGAAGATTTTACGGCTTCGCCCACCGTATCTTTGCCGACTTCCGGAACAACTCCCACGCATTCACCCGTTGCAGGATTTTCAACGACAAGCTCCCTGGAATCCGCCGGCCAGCAACTCTGGCCGTTAACCAAGCATGGATATCTCGTGATCCCTTCTTTCATATCTGTATTTCTATCCCCGGGTAATAATTGCGGCGAACTTACTTTTCTTCCATGAACTTTAACGCCCTTGTGAGTTCGGCGGTGATCTCACGAGTCAGTCTGGCGGCCTTTGCAAGCGAATCCGCGACATTTTCCAGGCCGGCTTCCCTGGCCTTCTCTTCCCAGTCTTCAAAAGATTTCGCATGATCGTCATTGTGGTGCCGCCAGTGATCGAGCAATTTAGCCAGTTTTTCCTCGACACTAAGGTTGCCATGAGAATGCCCGTGGTGATGGTGGTGATTATGCCTGCTCGAACACCCACTTTTATCGCCCATGTTTCGCTCCGTTTGTCATTTGACGTTGAAGATTCGTTGTGTTACTAGTCTCTAGCTGTGCCACAAGACTGGTATAGATTACAGATACCGAACAATAAATTCAAATCCAAAATTGAACAAGCAAAAAAATAGGTTGTTTTGCAAATTTTAGGGCTCCGAGCGTTTTTTTATGATCAAATATCCCAGGATCAATCCCAATATTATTGAAATAGGGCCCATAAAAGTTCGCTGGTACGGGCTCATGTACGTGCTCGGATTTCTTGGGGCGTATTTTATCATCCCTCGCCAGAGAAGGGCGAGAGAGATAGGGCTTCAGGGGAAAACTCTCCAGGACCTGATATTCTACCTTGCACTTGGCCTGGTTGTTGGAGCCAGGCTCGGTTACATACTCTTTTACCAGTACGTGAACCTGGACTTTTACCTCAAGCATCCCCTTGAAATAATCGCCACCTGGCACGGAGGGATGTCTTTCCACGGGG
>JALXAI010000145.1 GCA_026992215.1 Desulfobacterales bacterium
TCGTTGTTGAAGATGACGAGATGGTAAGAAGGCTGGCCCGCCAGATGCTCTCGAAGGCAGGATATCGCGTATTGGACGCGGGAAGCGGTGAAGAAGCCATCAGGATAGCCAGGGAAAATGAGGGACAGATAGATCTTGTTATTACCGATGTTGTGATGCCGCGAATGAGCGGAAAAGAGCTAACGGAAAAGCTAAAAGAAATGGGACTGGTCACGAAGGCTCTTTATATCTCGGGATACACAGACAACGCCATAGTGAAGCACGGGATTCTTGAAGAGGGGATCGAGTTTATTCAGAAGCCTTTTTCCATGAATGTGCTCCTCAGGAAAGTCAGAGTGGTACTCGAGAAGGATTAGAGCCCTGCACTTGAAACACCCTAGGAGTTTTGACCATCGATGGGAATCCGCATAAAAAGGTTGTTCCTTTGCCTGCTTCGCTTTTGAAATCAATGGAGCCGTCGTGTTTTTCCACTATGATACGATGAGCGATGGCCAGAGGCAAATTTCAGCAACTCGAGTCCCGCTTCGCCTGGCATTGCAATATCAGTAAGCAAAAGCTCAAAACCACCTCGTACGAGAAATTTCCTGGCTTACTCCGAACTAGATGCAGTTGAACACTCCCAGCCGTTCTCCGTGATAATTCTTTTTAGAAGCAACCGAACTTGTTTTTCATCGTCAACCACCAGAATCTTTGACATCGTAATCTCCTTTCTTTTCCGGTAGGCACATTACTTGCTTATCGTTTACAACAGTGGCAAAGACTGTACCAAGAAGAGGGTACTCGGAGATTTTATTCAGGTCCAGTGCCTGTTCCTGTGACTTATATCGCTCATGTCGTTCAAAGTAGTTGCCCCGAACCACAGTGTGCTAATTGACACAGGATATGCCAAATAGCATGTCTTTTCTGTGGTGAACAACGAAGATATCGGGATTGGTTTCCCGAGAAATAATGCTCTGGGTTCAAAAATAAATAATGGGTTTGAGGAAGTAGAGGCCTGTGCAATGAGGTGCAGAATACTTTTCGTAGATGACGAGCAAAAAGTACTAACGGGGCTGGAAAGAATGCTGAGGCGAATGAGGAAAGAATGGGAGATGGTATTTGTTGACAGCGCAGAAAGGGCAATGGCTGAGCTTCAAAAGGCTCCTTTTGATGTTATCGTTACCGATATGAAGATGCCCGGCATGGAAGGAAACCAGCTTCTTTCAAACGTAAAAGAACGATATCCGGACATCGTTAGGCTCGTGCTTTCGGGGCACGCCGAGGAGCAGAACATTGCGGAATCTATCGACGTCACTCATCAATTTCTGACCAAGCCATGCGAAGCCGATGAATTAAAGGAAACCCTCAGAAGATGTTGCTGGCTTAAGTCAAGGCTCGGTGACCCGGACCTGAAAAGGATCGTAACCAGGATCAGCAAACTACCTACACTTCCTCAGCTCTACACGGAGATTACCGAAGCCCTGAGAAGAGATGCACCGATTAAGGAAATTGCGGAAATTATTTCTCAGGATATAAGCATGACCGCCAAGATACTCCAGCTGGTGAATTCTCCTTTTTTCGGGACCCGTTATAATATAGCGAATCCTGTTCAGGCTGTAAACTTCCTGGGCCTGGATACCATAAAGAACCTGGTTTTTTCCGTTGAACTTTTTTCCCAGTTCGATGAAAAGACACTAAGAAAGTTTCACCTCGGCGATATTTGGGACCACAGCCTTGACGTGGCCTCACTTGCCAAGAAGATTTATCTTGCAGAAAGGAAGGACGAAAAAGGTGCCGGCCACGCATTTCTCGCGGGAATGCTGCATGACGTAGGGAAATTAATATTGGTTACCAATTTCCCGGAGGAATTCGAGACCGCCATCAAAAAGGCCCGAGCTGAGCATATTCCTCATTACATGGCTGAAGCCGAAATTATAGGTACCACTCACGCTGAAGTAGGGTCATATCTACTCGGGTTATGGGGACTACCGGATGAGATTATCGATCCGATAGCCAACCATCACAGACCACGCAGAAGTTCCGAAAGCGCATTTTCCGCGCTCACGGCGGTTCATGTAGCTAACGCGATGGTGGATGGAGATATTCTTCGTATGATCGATTCTGACTACCTCGAAAGAGTGGGAATAAGCGATTGCCTGGAACAATGGAATAACCTTCAATAAGGAGGGAGTTGTTTTAAGGTGAGCGAGAGATTGCCAGAAAAAATCCTCTTTGTAGACGATGACGTTAATCTTCTTCAGGGAATAAGACGACAGTACAGGAAAAGATTCAACATCGTTACTGCGAGCAGAGGCAGGGAGGCCCTGGCATTGCTGCAAAAGGGTGATTTTGCGGTAGTAGTCTCCGACCTTCAGATGCCCGAGATGAACGGGATCGAGTTTTTAAGCGAAGTTAAGGAGCATTACCCGGATGTCGTGAGAATCATGCTGACCGGAAACGCCGACCTTACCGCTGCCATAGATGCGGTGAACAACGGGAACATATTCAGGTTTTGCACAAAGCCATGTCCCGTTGATGTCATGGTCAATACATTGTGGAGCGCGATTGAGCAGTACAGGTTGATCAATGCCGAACGTGAGTTGCTCGAAAAGACCCTCCTCGGTAGCGTTAAAGTGTTAACCGACATCCTGTCACTGGTAAATCCAATTGCCTTCGGGAGGGCGTCAAGAGTTAGAAATTACGTAAAAAAGATACTGGATAAGCTTGGAATAACAGATACATGGAAGTTTGAGATTGCAGCGATGTTGTCTCAAATTGGCTGTGTTACCATTCCTGCTGAAGCCCTGGAAAAGGTATATAAAAACGAGGAGCTTCGTGACGAGGAAAAACAAATGTTCACGGCACATCCGCTGGTGGGCAGGGAACTGATATCCACCATACCCAGGCTTGATGAAGTTGCATCGATAATTGCTTACCAGGAAAAGCGTTTTGATGGTACCGGAATACCCGGAGACGGTCGCAAGGGGTCAGATATTCCTCTTGGAGCAAGAATTTTGAAAGTTGCGCTTGATTTTGACGTGTTGGTGCTTAGCGGGATGAGTCTATCCCGTGCCTTCGAAGAAATGAAGAAGCGGCAGGGGTGGTATGATTCCGGGATATTGTCCGTGTTACCGCAGATCATAAGAGAAGAAGAGATTCTGGAGGTCAAGGAGGTTTTGGTAAGGGATCTTGATACCAGCATGATGTTAGCTGAAGATGTCAAGACGACTAAAGGTGTTCTGCTGATTTCCCAGGGGCAGGAAGTGACTCCCAGCTTGCTGAAACGTCTCAAGAATTTTTCGCGAACCGTTGGAGTTAGAGAACCCATTAAAGTATTTGTCCGGAATCCCGGGGCGGCTTTTTGATTCCGGGTAGTATTCATACTTTCTTCAGCCCCCAGCAATGCGGAGCATGCGGATTAGCGGATAATTGGAAAAAAGGAAACGCTGGTTTTAGGGAGATAAGGCTATAAAGTTCAATGCTATTAATTTTTATGAGCGTTTTTTTATTTATGATCCGGCTGAGAAGGCAGTAATCAAATTTGTTTGATGTCCAGAGGGAGGGTAATCCTGAAAGTTGTCCCCACGCCCACCTTGCTTTCCACGTCTATTCTCCCTGCATGCTTGGCTATCACGTTGTAGGCAAGATTGAGTCCCATACCCGTTCCCTTGCCCACGCCTTTCGTTGTAAAAAAAGGATCAAAGATTCTTGGTAATATCTCCTCGGGGATTCCTTTCCCGGTATCTTTTATTACTATTTGTACATTGTCCCCATCTTTCCTTGTTCTGATAACTATCTTTCCCTTTTCCTTCGGATTACTTCCCACTGCTTCCTCAATGGCATGGGCAGCGTTTACAATCATGTTGAGGATAACCTGGTTAATTTCAGCGATTTTGCATGGCACGGGAGGTAAAGACTCGTCAAAATCCGTGATTAATTCACACGAATACTTCCATTCGTTTCTGCATACCGTTATGGTGTTTTCAATTGCCTCGTTTATGTCTGCTGGCGCCATCTCTTCGGTTCCGGGGTGGGCGAATTTTTTCATCGAACGTACAATGGTCGCAATCCTTTCGACACCGTCAAGAGTCTCTTCTATGGCTTTAGGAATTTCTTCAATCAGGTATCGTAGGTCAATCTCCTCGATTATGTCCTCAATTTTCCTGATCAATTCTTCATCGCTCGTCCCGTTTTTGCAAACTTCGAGCAGCTTGAGAAACGAATCGAGCACCTGGTGAATATCCTCGAAAGATTCCTCCATAAAGCGGATATTATCGCCTACAAATTGCGTTGGAGTATTAATTTCATGAGCGATCCCTGCAGAAAGCTGTCCTACCGAAGCCAGTTTCTCAGATTGGTAAAGCTGGATCTCCATTGCTTTTTTTTCTTCTTCTACCTGCTTTTGACGGGTAATATCGTCAAAAACTCCAGTGATATACTGGACTCTGCCACTCTTGTCGCAAATTATTTGCCCCCGGTCTTCTATCCACCTGGTTTCTCCGTCGGCCCGCATTATCCTGTAGACCCGGCAAAAGGATTTGTCTCTTTTAAGAGCCTCAACAAAGCTTTTCTTGATCGTATTAAGATCCTCGGGATGAACAATGTCGCACCATTTTATTTTTCGTGTGGTGAAATCAAGGATTGAATACCCGGTCAATTTTTCCACTTTTTCGTCAATAAAATCGGCGCTCCAATCCAGGTATCCCCTGTAAACCGGGCAGGGTAGATTTCTGACAAGCAAACGGTAATCTTCCCTGCTCTGCCGCAATTGTTCCTCGGTTTTTCTCCTTTCTTCGACCTCTAACTTTAGATTATCATGTGCCTGCCTGATTTTTTTGTTCAGGTTCCAAACACTAACACAGCTTATCAAGAGAGCAAGAAAAAACATTAATGCCAGAAACAACCATGCCCAGTACTTGAGAATTACCACTTTAAGGGTGATCTTCCCGAAATCCCGATAGGGCCCGATTTTCAAATACTTGAGGCATTCGTGAACAGGCTGATAGTTAAGGGGAATCGTCCAGCCGGCACATCTTGCAGCTTGCGCCGCTTTGGAATCAGCTGACATCTGAAGAAGCGCTATTGCCACTTCTCTTGCCAGTTGATCGGAAGTATGTTTCAGCTTGGCGAATGGCCACTCCGGATACGCCCTGGTGGAATGCAGGAAGGGCAACTCGGATGCGCTCCTGGGATGATCATGGATAACATAAAAGTCTGAAATTTTGATCTTACCTTCCGCCTGCATTCGCTCAAGTGTATCTGTTCGCACGGTACCCGCATCTACTTTTCTATCCCTTACGGCGTAAACCACCGCGTCGTGGGTCCCACCGAATTCCAGCCTGGCAAAATCTGTGTATGGGTTAATTCCATGTTCCTTAAGCTCTCTCCACGCCGCTCTCCATCCACCCAGCGAAGTTTCCTTGACGGCCATGAAGGCTTTTCCTTCCAGGTCTTTAAGACGCCTGATATCTTTTCTGTCTGCGCGGCAGAAAATTACACCGCCAAATTTTGTGCATGGAGAGCCAAGGCGAAGATTCCTGAGGGTGGCAATCCTGTTTATTCCGTACCAGGATTCGAGTTCTACGTAAAATGAGGGGTTCGTAATAATGAAATCAACGCGCTCGTTTTTCACCGCGGAATATATTTCATCAAACGAAAGAGGGACGATTTTAAATCGGTAGAGTGGAATCTTGCGAGTCAGGTAGTCGGCTGTTGGAGTCCATTTTTTCAGGCATATTTCAGTACCCCTTTTGGCAAGGACTCCGATTTTTATATCGGCGGTTTTGGCAGACAAATATGCGTGAAGAGTGAAAACCAGCAAGACGGCGAAAAGCACAACCAACATAACTTTCGTTTTCACTTTTTCCTCTCCGTAAAATTTCTCCGAGACAAAGATTTGACCTGCTCCTCAAACCTTACTAGTTCTCCTCCGAGATTGTTAAGGAAGGATTCGATATCGGTATCCATCGTTTCTTCAATGAGGATTGCCCCGTCTTCATCTCTTTTTACATCCGTTATTCCCGGCAGGTATTCTTCAAGCTGTTCCAGCAAATAAGATTGTTTTCTGGCGGTGCGAAGAAGCCTTTTTGATTTCTTCAAGAGGTCTCTTTGTTGTATAGACTGTTGTATTGCTATGGCAAGTTCAAGAGCATTGCACGGCTTGGTAAAAAATCGCGTAATCGAACCTTTATTTATGGCATCGAGGGCGACCTGAAGTGTAGCCTTTCCCGTAAGCATAAAGCGGATAACGTCCGGGTGGTATTTTTTCACGTAAACCAGAAGGTCAATTCCCTTTGTACCGGGCATATCCTGGTCCGTAACAACAAGATCTATCTCTTCTTTTTCGAACAATTTCATGGCCTCATCCGCTGAATTTGCGCAGAGTATGCGAAATTTCTCTTTCCTCAATGATCTTTTCAAGCTTTGGAGTACCAAGGGTTCGTCGTCTACAAGAAGTACTGTTGGCTGCATATTGAATTCCTGTGGCATGTGGTTTGAGTGTTATCGAGCCTACATGCAGACTGGTAGCAATATTTATGCCCCGGAATGTAGCTGCTTTTTTACTTTGAACGCGGCACAGGCTGTAAAAGGATAAATCCCGGCGCAAGAATTAATGCCTGGGGAAAATGTTGTTTTCAGGAAAATATTCTCCGAGGCCGTAGCTTTAGCCATTTCCACGAAGAAATGCATTCAAGAAAATTCGTGCCAGGGCTTGACATGCGACACCATTGCTGGTAAAGAAGCTTGAAAATCATGAAAGGTAACTGGTTGAAAATGGGACAGAGTAGTGCTTCAAAGACAATAAATTGTTTTTGGTGGTGGCAGGCTTTAACATGAGCCTGCCCTCATAGGCTCTGTCTCTGAGACAAAATTAGAGAGCCATGGGGTAGGAGAAAGCGCTCCATGGCTCGAGTTTTTTATAATGCCGTGGGGCTTTCCCCTCGGCATTTTTTTTGTGAGATTCGAAAAGAAAGGAGGATAAGTATGACACAGGTGAAAGTATTTCTTGACGAAAGCGAAATGCCAAGGCAATGGTACAATGTCCTCGCGGATTTGCCGACTCCCATGAATCCGCCTCTCCATCCGGCTACGGGAGAACCGGTTAAACCGGAAGACCTTGCCCCGGTATTTCCCATGAACTTGATAGAGCAGGAGGTGGCGTCAGATCGCTGGATAGATATTCCGGAGGCGGTACTGGAAAAGTATGCGCTCTGGAGACCCACCCCGCTGTTCAGGGCCAGGAACTTCGAAAGGTTCCTTGATGCGCCGGTAAAAATCTTCTACAAGAACGAAGGGGTCAGTCCTCCGGGATCGCACAAACCGAACACTGCCGTTGCCCAGGCCTA
>JALXAI010000146.1 GCA_026992215.1 Desulfobacterales bacterium
GCTACATTGAAGCCCTCGAGGAAATTCTTGCTCCGCTAAAACAAAGAGCCTCCACGGGCATGGTGATTAACGCGGAACTTTGCAATGGTTGTGGAATCTGCGTATCGGTATGTGAATATAATTCTGCCAATAGCGAGTCCGGCAGGCTGGGCAAGGGACCCCAGCCAGACGAGAAGGTTGCAATACGCGTGGTCGACGGGGTGGTTGTTCTGGCCGATGAGAGCCTCTGCACGCGCACTACCCAGGCCGCGGATAAATGTACCAAGTGCAAGGATCATTGCCCAACCAATGCCATAGACTATGTCTGAATGACCGATGCCCATGATCCGAGAGCGGGAGGTTACAGCAACGATTGAAAATTTTTTGACAAGTGGCAGGTAATGATTTTCCCGGAGTTGTTTGTTTTGGTGCGTGTGGTTTTCCCTGCCTGCTGCGGTCTTTTTCACGTACCGGTTGAGGTGAAGGATGATGGTTGAAGAGCAAGAATGTTTGGATTTGAGACACAGCAATGTCCATTTTAAGGACGAGGTGGTTCAGGCTGCTGGTGGCGAGACGCTGACCAGGTGCTTTGGATGCGGGATATGCACCGGTTGTTGTCCGGTGAGCGAAATGGACAGCAGGTTCCGGCCCAGTTCCATAATCCAGATGATTCTTTTGGGGCAGAAGGATGAGCTTCTTAAATCTCCGGTAATCTGGTATTGCTGGCAGTGTTACAGCTGTTCTTTCCACTGTCCGCAGGGAGTAAAATTTGCCAGTGTAATTCGGGTGTTGAGGTACATGGCGGTGGACGAAGGTTTTGTTTCGGCCGAGCTCATGGAGAAGGCAAGGGATATCGAGGAAGAGATCAGAAAGATTCGGACGAGGGTTCTCGACCTGTTTTTTGAGCGCTACAAGAAATCGGGTAGCGTCCCTGGAGATGTGGCGCAGTTATGCAAAAAGTGTTTTGAGGGAGAGTAGCGGTGTCCTGAGCTTGCCGCAGGGATGTTCCTTTTGCGGGTATATTCGATGACTTTCCGGTAAGATTTCTATTTTGGAGCGGAGTTCGCGTGGCAGGGAAAAACATGAAACAGGGTGTTCTCGTTATTGGTGGTGGTATAGCAGGGATGCAAGCTGCCATACAGTGTGCCGGACTCGGCTTTAAAGTTTTCCTGGTCGAGGAGGCTCCTTCTGTGGGCGGACACATGTCCCGGCTCGACAAAACCTTTCCCACCAATGACTGCGCCATGTGCATTCTGTCTCCAAGGATGCACGAGGTAAAAGCCGGTGAGGGGATAGATATCCTGACAAACTGCAGGGTGGAATCGGTAAATGGATTTCCGGGAAATTTTAACGTTGTAATCAGGAAGTTGCCCCGTTTTGTTCTGGAAGACAGGTGTATCGGTTGCGGAACATGCACGGAGAAGTGCCCGGTAAAAATTCCCAATCCGTTTAATCTGGGACTGAATGAAACCAGGGCAATACATCAGCTTTTTCCTCAAGCCGTGCCGGCTGTGCCGGTGATTGAAAAAGATGCGTGCAGGTTTTTTAGAAAGGGAAAATGCAGGATATGCGAGAAACTCTGCCCTACCGGGGCAATAAAATTTGATCAAAAGGATGATATTATCACCATTGAAGTCGGGGCTATCATAAACGCTTCGGGGTTTTGCACCTTTGATCCGGCGAAGATAGCGGATTACAATTACGACCGGAGCCCGGACATACTGACGTCTCTCGAGTTTGAACGCCTTCTCAGCCCCACGGGTCCCACTGGCGGGAAACTTGCCAGAATATCCGACGGATCTACGCCCCGGAAAATTGCCTTCGTGCAATGTGTCGGCTCCAGGGATATTACTCAAAACAGGCCTTATTGCTCCGAGATCTGCTGCCTCGTTACCTTCAAACAGGCCATGCTGGCGTTTGAAAGAGGAGATATCGAACAGGTTGCCATATTCTACATCGACCGAAGAGCCCAGGAAAAAGAAGGGGAAGAGTACCTGGCAAGGCTTGAAGGAAACGAGAAGGTTCGCTTCGTAAAAGGGAAAGTGGCGAAAATTATTCCCGAAAACGGTGCTGTTACCCTTAGTTACAGCGACCTGGGCGGCGGATTTCATCAGTACAGGGCGGACATGGTGGTGCTGG
>JALXAI010000147.1 GCA_026992215.1 Desulfobacterales bacterium
TGTTTTCGCAAACAAAAACCACGGGCAGTTTTTTCAGAGCAGCAAAATTCAAACATTCATACAAAACCCCTTCCCCCGTGGCTCCGTCCCCAAAAAAGCTTACCGATACGCTGTCATCCTCGCGTATGGCCGAAGCCAGGGCCGCTCCCATGGCCAGAGACACTGTGCCGGCAACTATGGGTGCAGCTCCCATGACTCCTTTCTCCGGGGCTACAAGGTGCATCGAACCACCCCGTCCCCTGGAACACCCTGTTTCCCTGGTAAATATTTCTGCCACAAGCTCCCTCATGCTTCCGCCCATCGCCAGGAAATGCCCGTGAGACCTGTGTGTTCCGAAAACATAATCCTTCCCGGTAAGCGAGGCACATATTCCCGCGGCAATCGCTTCCTGCCCGGAATAAAGGTGGCAGGGGCAAATAATCTCACCACTCAAAATAGGGGCCACCAAACTTTCCTCGCACAACCTGATTCTCAGCATCGTACGATAGAGGTACTCCAGCAGTTCTTCAGAATAAATCACAGCGATCCTCCCGATGGAGATTCTCTATACAGGCAATTTGCAATGCCGGATCTCCCTGATAATTTTCGCTTCCGGTTTTATTACGGCAAGCAGCGTCAATAATATGATTTTTAAATCTACCCAGAATGATCTCTCTTTAACATACTTCATCTGGAGAGCAAGTTTCGTGGGGCGGATCAATTCAAAATACGCTCTGTCAGGATCCCTGGAACCAGCCAGGATTGATCCTTCATCACAGTTCCAAATAGATGCCCAGTCTGTGATTCCAGGTTTTACTGACAGTATAATCATTTCATCCTCGGTGTACATATCGGTAAAATACTTAACTTCCGGCCTGGGTCCAACAATACTCATGTCTCCCCGTAAAACGTTCAACAACTGGGGCAATTCATCCAGCTTGTATTTTCTTAAAAAATGACCGATTCTTGTAATCCGCGGATCTTCGGCAGACGTGGAAGAGGGACCGAGTTTATCCGCGTTGACGACCATTGATCGAAATTTAAACATCTTGAACAAGTTCCCGTTACGTCCTACTCTCTCGCCTTTATAAAAGATAGGACCACCATCCTCCAATCTTATCAAAATTGCAATTGGTATCATTAGCGGGCATAGCAACAACAGCCCTGCTACCGAGCAGGTGATATCCAGCAAACGTTTTTCAAAAAAATAAAGTCCCTTCAACATTCCGGAATCGTATTAACCTAGGATTCGAGATACGGCATACACTATTTTGAATTTCCCGTTTCGTTCACGGGGGGATATCATAACCGGCTCTCTATATGGAGCCATATTCTCAACGAGTTGCTCAGGAATCTGTACCAGGGGGCCAAGGAAAAGCCTTTTGAGATAAGCTCTTCCAGCCAGGGTACCCGGAATCAAGTTTAACCTGACCGCAATCCTCTTGAGCAACGATACAGCCCGCTCAGAAAGTCCCGTCTCTTCCACCGGAAAAGCCCCGTAAAACTTCACATCATGAAATACTTTTCCCAGCAAGCCATAAAGTTCAGGGATTGAGAAATACCGTATGGCATGAGGTGAGGGATGAAAATCCTTCCAGTCTCTATTGACCGTACAGATCACCAACAGGCCATTTTTTTTAAGAATCCGTCCACATTCTTCAATGAAAAGATCGGGAAACTTCAAGTAATATATAGCTTCATAGAGCAGCACCAGGTCAAATCGGTTACCACTGAAAGGGAGATAGTGGGCATCCAGTTTACAGAGATCCACAGAGGTACCCTTATAGAGTTCCTGTGCAATTTTCAGATTGCGCCTATCAATATCTCCACCAACCACATAATGAGCTCTTTCATTTAAAAAACCCAGCCCCAAACCGCTTCCGCATGCTACCTCCAGGATCACCTTGTTTTCCGCAATATCGCGAACAAATCTATACCTGTGGTATATCCTTTCGATTTGTTCCTTTGTGGCTTTTACCCCCGGGATTTCTGTAAGCTGTGAAAAATCCACTAACCTGTAATCACTCATCTCGGCTTTATGATTTCCATTGCAGGGTAAAAAAGAAACTGGGTGTCCGTTAATATTCACATTTTCGGGTTCGAGAGCTCAAAGAAGAGTTCCCACCCATTTTATAAATGTGTTAAAAGGTTTTGGCCAGGATCACACCGATGGCTGAATTGCCTGATTCTTAACATATCCTGATACTTTTTTCTCCCTTATTTGCTTCTCACCCTTATACTATTTGATACAATTCTCTTAGAACTTTTTCTACAACTATTGATTCATCGAATTCTCGTTCCGCCCTAACCCGTGAATTTTCCCCAAACTTAGTTCTCAGGTCAGCATCAATAATAAGCTTTTCAAGTGCATTGGCTAAAAGGGTTGGATCCTTTGGCGGGACCAAAAAACCATTGTAACCATCTATGACCACCTCTCTGCACCCCACATTTGTTGTTGTTACCACAGGTTTTGACAGCGCCAATGCCTCCAAAAGAACTCTGGGAATACCTTCCGGATAGTAAGACGGCAGGGTTATGATATCCGAAACAGCGATGATCTCCTTGACATCATCCCTGAATTCAAGGCACATCCTGAGTTGAGCAGATTCGTTTTGCTTAAGGTATTCCAGGGGGACTGAATCAGGAGCATCATCTTCAATGGGCCCAACCAGGAGAAATTTCACCCTGGGATAACAAGACGTTAGTCTTTGTGCAGCTTCAACAAATTCCTTTACCCCCTTGGACCAGATCATTCTGGCACTGATCATCGTAACAAGAATATCTGACTCATTCGCTCCCATAGTATGCCGCAGAGCCGAAAGAGAAGGGTTATTTACAGATTGGAGCGAATAATCGCTGGTATTTATTCCCCCGCTTTTAATATATACCGCCTTTCGTCGATCCAGGTATCCTCTATTTACAAAAAAAGACAAGTCATCGATATTCTGAAACCAGACTTTGTCAGCAATCTTAAAAAATACCCTGTACATGAGTGCAACAATCGGCTTTGTGAGTTTAAGCCTGGGATCTTGTGTATCTGCGAACATTATACCCCTGCCGGAAACAAGTCCTACTACCCTTCTGACGCCGGTTATCCTTGCCGCTAATCCTCCATATATGTTCGGTTTAATAGTCATCGTGTGGACGATGTCAAACCGCTCTTTTCGGAAAATATATAGCAGTCGCCTGATGGCCTTCAGATCTTTGATCGGATCAATGAACCTGACCATCGGTATTTCGATATGTCTTGCACCCAGCGACTCGAACTTTGACACATACTGCTTTCCGGGGGTTAATACGCATACCTCCACCCCCTTTTCAACCAGCGCCGCCAGGAGGCCCTTGCGGAAGTGCCACATGGAGAAATCGTCGTTTATAACCAAGGCTGCTTTCATGTTGAGCTACTCAAATCAATTGTTGCAGTATTCATCCCATAATCCCAGCATCAATAATATCCATATTAACGTTGCCCACCTTCCCGGCTCCAAACGAATGTTTTCCTTGTTAAGCAGCTTTTCCAAAAAACTTAAACTGAACCGATCTCCCAGGATATTGTTTCTGGAAAAAAACACATCCTCGGCAAGCTCCTTCAAATCTCCTTCAAGCCATTTTGCCAGGGGTATTTCAAATCCTCTCTTGGGAGCCCTCGCCACGTCGTCCGGCAAGTATTTCCGAGCAAGTTTACGTAAAATAGGCTTGGTTTCAAACCATCGCAATTTAGTGCCGGTGGGATAATGCAGGACAGCTTCGACAAGCTCCTGATCCAGGAATGGAGATCTAGTTTCGAGGCTATGATACATACTCGCAATATCCATCTTTACCAATAGATCATAGGGTAGACTCCAGGTGAAATCGAAAGCGATCATTCGATCCAACTCATCAAGCCCTTTAAAGTTTTCCAGAAACGAGTTGATTTCTTCATTTGCATAATCATGGAAGGGGCCATCATAAAGGTTTTCTTTTTCCGAGGCGGTAAACCCGTCTGTAAACCAGGCGTTATACCTGTCAGATACGCTGCCTCCCATACCTCTCAAAAACCTGAACAAGAACCCATAACTGCTTCTGTGTTTTGCGGGGACCGGACACCGGTTTATGAATAATGTCGCTAATACGTTCGCAGGCACGTCAATCCCAGTCCTTTTCATTTTTTGAAGAATGTTGGCCGCAACATGTCTCCTGTAACCACAAAACAGCTCATCACCACCGTCACCGTTGAGCACAACTTTTAGATGGTTACTGGCAAATTCCGCTACATAAAACGTGGGTACGGCAGAAGCATCAGCAAAAGGTTCGTCATACGCCCTTACTATTTCAGGAAGAACGGAGGCAATATCCGGTTTAATTAGAATCTCATAATGGCGTGTTCCATACTTGTTGGAGACCATTTTCGCCAGGGGTCTTTCATCCAAAGGATCGTTCTCAAAACCAACGGAAAAAGTAATGCACGGTGTATCCTGAAGCCTGCTGGCAATCGCAGTGACGAGTCCGCTGTCAATTCCGCCGGAGAGAAATATTCCAACAGGGACATCAGCCCGGAGTCTTAGCTTAACCGCCTCCGTCAATAGTCGGTCAGTTTCCTCAACCGCCTCGGCAAAACAGGTTCTTCCCTTAAGGCTCCATTCAATTTCCCAGTATTTTTTTACCCGTGTTTCTCTCAGTTCCGGACCAGTAATTACCAGGTAATGCCCGGGTAACAGCTCATGGATATTCGTATAAATAGTTTTATTTCCGCTTATAAAGCCAAAAGTCAGGTATTCATCCAGGGCTCTTTGATTGATTTCCAGGCTGCGTTGAGGGAGAAAACATTTAAGAGCCTTGATCTCGGATGCAAAACAAAAACATCCATCGCAAAAAGAAAAATAAAGAGGCTTTTTCCCGACCCTATCCCTGGCAAGAAACAATTTCTTAGTGCTGGCATCCCAGAGGGCAAACGCGTACATACCCCTGAGGAAATCCAGGCATCGAATTCCGTACTTTTCATACAGTGCAAGAACGGTCTCAGTGTCCCCGGACGTTTTAAATTTAACACCGTCAGCGCTCAGAGTCCGCCTTATTTCCAGATAATTATAAATCTCACCATTGAAAACAATAAAGGACCCTCCGGAAGGTCCAACCATCGGTTGATTAGCGTTATCGGATAAGTCAATAATCGATAGCCTGGTATGTGCGAGGCATATAAGAGACTCCCGATCAAACCACGATCCGGAAGCATCGGGACCCCTATGAGCCAATAGTTTAGTAGCTATTGGAAGATTAGATTTATACTCCTCATAAGCATCAGCCCTACGAACCCAAAAACCAAGTATGCCACACACTTCTGACTCCCACACTCAATTCATAAAACGTCCCATACTAATCTTTTTACAAGAGGAAATACGTCTTCAAAGGGTCCCGAGTTGTTTATATGTTTCACAATAGTGTCTTCCCTGAACCATTTGCTCAGTACTTTGTATCTTAAGCGAATATAGGATTCTGTTTCTTTCGGTCCCTTCTTATCTCTGCCGAGATTTCGCTTAAGGGTGGTATCCAGCGGAACATTCAGAAAGATCACAAGATCAGGAGCAGGTATTTGCCGATAAAAATTGACCTCTATGGAGGATAAGAATCGCTTTATCGGCGATGAAAAAGTTGAGGGAGAAGTTTGAGGGCCATCCGTTCCATGAACGACACTGGAAGGGTACCTGTCACATATTATTATTTTTCCTTTACCTGTTTTCCTGTAACATCGCAATAACAGTTTCCTTCGTTCATAGGCAACCATCAAGCATCGTAACAGGAATAGCAACGAACAATTATCTCCTTTCTCCTTCTTCCCCGACCACTTCTTTTCCTCGACATATCCCGTTCTACTTGTCGGAAACATCCGCCTTAAGACAGGTAGCATCGCGTGTGGCAGCCACGTCGAGATACATGGGGGAGGTTTCCCGACGTGCACCTTGCCAACTTGAAAATGCTCTCCCAACCACGACGCCAATTCCGCCACAAAGGTTGATTTTCCCGAAGCTTCCGGCCCTACTATCGCAATAATAGCACCGCCGCTTGCTAAAATATTGCCCTTGTTCCTGGAAAAAAAATATTCGATAGTGTACCTGACTGACCTAAAAAATTTTATAGAAAAAGCTCCAAATAAGCCATAGATCCTAAACTCTCTCAGACGTCTTGCCGCCATAAGTCCAGTCCAGAAAGCTGGCAATGAAAACAGCTTTCGCGTAAAAACGTCTCTTGCTCTTTTCAGTATATTGCTGCCTATTGTCGGCAAATACCGGTCAGCCAGAAGAATTGCCTCATCAAAGGCGCTCTCGGAATACAGGTTCTTGAACTCTTCTTTTATAAGATCATTCTCCTTTATGAGAAACGGGTATTCAAACAATGAACTGATTTCAAGAATTTTCCTCAGCATGAAAACCAGGAGCTCAGCGCCTTCATGGCATACTTTAACTCCGTGTTTCGTCACAACATTTTTTAAAAGGAGTTCTTCAAGCGGTAAATGATAGTTTTTTAAAAGTGTACCGCCAGTCACCAACTTGTAATAAACGTGGAGATGGATAATTTTTCCCGTCGGTTCATCGATCCCGTAGAAATGGCAGGAAAACTTATTCTCTCTCCAGCATTCGGTAGTTCCCCTCTTGAATCCTATCCCAGAGACTATTTTTTCAAAGCGCCCGGCATTTCCCTTTGCAACCAGTAAATCAAGGTCGCTATCGCCATCCAAAGCTCGGGGCAGGTCCCAGGTACTTTTCCAAAAACAATAGGAAACAGCTTCCTCATCCAACCTCTTCACTAATACTTTAATTATCCTCAGCATCACCCCAACTTTATAAACAAAAAAAAACCGCAGACAACAGCATTGTCCCAGGGTTTACACGGTGTTTAAAGATTTAAGCGAAAAACGGTGGTCCAAAAACCATCCTTTCGCTGGCAGCATCTCCTTATACCACACGCTTTAATCAATCTCGAGAAGAAAGATTGCACATTATGAGACTTACAGACAGCTCCGTTGCCAGTCTTAAATCCTCGCCAGGAACCATTATACATCGATCGGACAATTGGGGGGATTCTGCAAACTGTTTAAACAGGAGATAACCGTTCCTGACGAAGTATTTGAGCCGAGTGACTGAGGCCTTTTTAAGGGGAGGGTCCGGTCGAGCCAGAGTTCTCTTGATCGAAGTATTGTAATCCACAGAAACATAAATTACATAATCTGGCTTGGGAACCAGATCCAGAAACCTCCGTATCTTCTCTGCAGACGGATAGACATGGGGATATACCAGGACATTGTGAGCCGTATTAACTATACCTTCGTCCATCAAAAACAGTTCTTTTTCATCCTTCA
>JALXAI010000148.1 GCA_026992215.1 Desulfobacterales bacterium
GGAAAGAGCGAAAAATTCATGAAAAGGCTGTTCCCGGACGTTGACGATATCTGCCTGGTGCAGTTCGCGGACTTTCTGCATTACGCCACGAGCGAAGCGGCAGCGATGGGATTTAAGACCTTGCTTTTCGGATGTTTTTTCGGGAAGCTCTGCAAGTGGGCCATGGGCTATGAATACACTCACGCCCATACGAGGTCTCAAAACATGAAGCTCCTGGCCGATCTCGCACGAGCATACAATCTTTTTAGCTGCAATTTCATTTCTTTCATCGAAAAAGCAAACACGGCTAGGGAAGTATTTGAATCGGATTACCGGGAAAAAGATGACTTCATAGACATCATTGGCAAAGAAGCCCTTAAAACCCTGGTGAGATTTTCAGCAAAGGATGTTTTTATCAGGATTCACCTTTTCTCCTTTGACGGCACGCTAAGCGGAACGTGGGATAATGGCCGAAAGACATCGTAAAATAAAAGTGGTAGGGCTTCCCTGCAACGGGTATCCCCTGCCGGAAGAACTGACCGAAGAGATAAATTCGGCCGACGTGCTGGCAGGCGGCAGGAAGAATATTGAACTTTTCCCTGAAGCATCCGGTAAGAAAATCAGCCTTACCAGTTCCATCGACTCGTTTCTTCAGCGCATCAGGTCAGAATACGAAAGGCAGAGAAAGATTGTTGTTCTTGCCACCGGAGACCCAATGCTTTTCGGGCCGGTAAAGAATTTATTAAAGGTCTTCGACCCGGGTCAGATCGAGATAGTAAGCGCGGTATCGCCGCTCCAGCGCGCGCTTGCCGGGCTTCGGGAAGACATCGAGGACTCCGTTATCCTGAGTTTTCATGGCAGAAAAAAAACGAACCCCGATCAGGCAGACTCCACCCTGGAGAAAATCTTTTATTTTTCCAAGGCCATCATTTACACGGACATGAAAAACAATCCCGGCGCCATCGCCAGGAAGTTAATGAAGCTGGACAGTAATACCATGACCTGGGATGCCGCGGTGTGTGAGAAACTCGGCAGAAAAGACGAAAACATAGTTCGCACCACGGTCGGAAATCTCGTTGAAAAGAACTTCAACCATCCCAACATTCTGGTGATATTCAATCCCTGTCCGCGCCTGCTGAAAATGCCCGGCAACTTCGGGCTTCCGGACGACAGCTTTCAGCGCAAGCGTGGCATGATCACCCACCCTGAAATCAGGGCAGTCACACTGTCAAAACTGAGGCTCTCAGGCGCCTCTGTTATGTGGGACGTAGGAGCCGGCTCAGGCTCGGTTGGGATAGAAGCAAATCAACTTTATGGTTTGAAAGTCTACCTTGTTGAGAAGAACAGGGAGCGCTTTGAAGACCTGGTTCGCAATTGCAGGGTGTTCGGATCCGAAAACCTTGTCCCCGTAAGGGGAGATATCCTTTCGGTAGCCGGACGTCTGCCTGATCCGGACAGAGTATTTACCGGCGGCGGTGGAGATAAACTCATTGAAATATTCAATTTATGTTACCGGAGATTACGCCCCGGCGGAATCGTGGTATGTAACGCGATAACCCTCGATTCTGTCTCCGCGCTTTACCTGCACGTCAAGGGAAACAATTACCCGTTTAACGTGCATACCATCAGTGTATCCGGAAACGCTCCGATAAAAAACCAGAACTATCTGAAGGCGGAAAATGCCATAACGATTTTTGATGTTTTGAAAAACAAGACAGTACCCTGAGCCTGCGCCGCCCTGAGCTTGCCGAAGGGTCGGAAGGATCGAAGGGCGCTGCCCAGAGCTTGCGGAAGAAAAGAAAGGCATTGAGGAAATGAAAAAGGTAGTTTTCGTGGGTGCCGGCCCCGGTGACCCCGAACTGATAACTCTAAAGGGAATAAAAGCCATAGGAGAAGCGGACGTCCTGATTTATGCCGGTTCCCTGGTTCCAAGGGTTATACTTGAAAAACACGCGAAGACACCTCCCGAAAACTGGTACAACTCCGCTGGAATGGATCTGGAGAAAATCATTGCCCTCATCGAAAAGGCACTCTCCGAGGGAAAAAAAGTTGTACGCATACACACGGGTGATCCTTCCATTTACGGCGCCATCCAGGAACAGGTAGCGGAGCTTACGAAAAGAAACATAGACGTTGAAATCATCCCCGGAGTTTCTTCTGCCTTTGCCGCAGCAGCAGCCCTGAAAATGGAATATACCATCACTGAGCAGACCCAGACTGTAATTTTTACCCGCGTGGCCGGGAAAACGCCGGTTCCGGAAAACGAAGACCTCGAGGCGCTGGCCTCCCACGGATCGTCCATGGTGATTTTTCTAAGCGCGGCCATGATAGAGAAAGTCCAGGATAAACTGCTCAAGCACTACAGCCCGGATACCCCCGTGGCGGTGGTCTACAGGGTTTCCTGGCCTGATCAAAAGATAGTGCGCTGCACCCTGAAAGATCTCGCGGAAAAAGTGAAATCTCATGGAATAAAAAAACAGGCCTTAATCATAGTGAGCCCGGGAATTGCGTCCGACGTCCGGAACTCGTTGCGATATTCCAGGCTGTACGACAGGGATTTTAAACATTCGGAAAGGAAGCAGTAGTGGTGGATATGAAGCTGGCTGTGTGGGTTTTGAACCGTGGTTCCTTCGGGTTGGCCAAAAAAATCAGAAGAAGGTTTCCAGGTGCTGACATCTTTGCACCCGGAAAAGAACGTGAAGCGAATGGCCCGGGGAATCAGGACAAAATCTTCCAAAGGATTCTTCCATACGATTCCATAAAAAGCGAACTCAGAAAAAAGTTCACAAGCTATGACGGGCATATTTTTATCATGTCCGCCGGTATAGTGGTTCGGCTGATCGCGGAACTGGTTGCCTCGAAAACTTCCGATCCTGCCGTAATAGTTGTTGATCCCCAGGGGTTGAATACTATCAGCCTGCTTTCCGGGCACCTCGGGGGCGCAAACGAGCTTACAAGACACGTCGCGAACGCCATAGGTTCTATCCCCGTAATTACCACTGCCACCGATCTTAAGGGAATAATCGCCTTTGACGAAGTAGCCAGAATTCTCGGCGCCAGGGTCCTTAACCCCGAACTGATCAAGTTAACGTCTGTTTCGCTTCTGGAGGGCAAGAAGGTTGGCCTACTATGCCCCCAGTCAATCTACGATACATTTTGCTCGGATAACCCGAACGTATTTTCCCTTGAAAAGCTACCCGATCTATCCGACGAGTTTTCAGCGCTTTGTGTCTTCACCGATAAGCTTCTTCACCTTCCCCCGCAGTTCCGGGACAAAACTCTTATTGTGGCTCTGCCCACCCTTGCCCTTGGGATCGGGTGCCACATCGGAACCGGAAAAACAGAAATAATCAACGGAATAAAAAAGGTATTGAAAGACCACGATCGCCTTTTGGAATCTGTTTTTGCCCTGGCTTCCGTGGAAGCGAAAAAAAACGAAAAAGGACTATTGGAAGCCGCGGAAGAGCTGGGCGTTCCACTTACCTTTTATTCGGCGAAGGAACTGGAAAAAGGGGGAATGCTATTATCGGAGCCTTCTCCACATGCTCAAAAACACGTGGGAGCAAGGGGAGTGGCCGAACCGGCAGCGTATCTGGCCGCGGGAAAGGGATCGGAGATCATAGTAAAGAAGGAAAAGCTTCCCAATATGACCGTCGCCGTGGCGAGGAGACCTTTTGTAGTTTCCAAAGGCAAGGCGGGCAAGATCTACGCAGTTGGCATAGGCCCCGGGGATATTTCACAGATGACCGTCAGGGCACGGCAGGTACTGTGTGAAGTCGATACCGTGGTCGGATATAAGACCTACATCGAACTTATACGCCCCCTTATCGCCGGCAAAAATTTGATCACCACCGGCATGACCAGGGAAGTGGACAGGTGCAGAAAGGCAATAGAGGAAGCCCGAAAAGGCCGCCGGGTGGCGGTTGTAAGCTCGGGAGATTCCGGGATTTACGGCATGGCAGGGCTGATATATGAACTGCTGGAAGGCGAAAACGATGTTGAAGTTGAAGTGATACCGGGAGTTACTGCATCCACCGCGGCTGCCGCGGTGGTCGGCGCTCCCCTCATGTGCGATTACATCTCGCTTAGCCTTTCCGATCTTCTTCAGTCAACCGACGAAGTAAAAAGAAGAATCGAAGCAGCTGCGTCGTCAGACATGGTAACGGTGCTCTACAATCCCAAGAGCAAGAAAAGAACGGAACTGATAGAGCTCGCAAGAAAAGAATTTTTGAAGTATCGTCACCGAAGTACACCGGTAGCTATCGTGACAAACACGTACCGCGAAAATCAGTCCGTCGAAATATGCGACCTTGCCGGCTTTACCGATCGGAAAATTACCATGACATCCCTGGTCATAATAGGAAACAGCCAGACCGAAATTCTGGGAGGAAAAATGATTACCAGGAGGGGCTACAGGGTAAGATGAAAACGAGGGCGTTCGTCGTAGGCGGGACTCAAAGCGGATCAGGGAAAACCACCATTACCCTGGCGCTCATGGCAGCCTTTGCTTCCCGGAACCACAGGGTACAGGGATTCAAGGTCGGCCCTGATTACATCGATCCAAGCCTGCACAGGATTATAACGGGTAAACCTTCGATAAACCTAGACAGCTGGATGATGCCGGAGCGCTTTCTGAAATGGAGCTTTTCGAGGGCGGCACGGGATTCGGAAATTAATATAGTGGAAGGTGTGATGGGCCTTTACGATTCAAGGACGGCAGTTTCCGACGACGGTTCCACGGCCGAAGTCTCCAGGATCCTGGGGCTCCCGGTTATACTGGTGGTAAACGCGGCATCCATGGCACGATCCGCGGCGGCGATCGTTAAAGGCTTCATGGAATTTGACCGGAAAACCAATGTTGCGGGGGTAATCTTCAATAACGTCGGTTCGGACAATCATCTCCGCCTACTTACCGAGTCCGTGAACAAGTATTGCAAGATACCTGTAATCGGTGGTTTCAAAAGAGAACATCAAGTTGCGCTTCCTTCCCGGCACCTGGGACTTTTTATGGGAGAAGACAACGTTTTAACACCGGAGATGATAAAAAAACTATCAGAACTTGCCACCGCAAACCTTGATCTCAGGCTGCTCCGGAAAATATCAACAGTTGAATTGCCGGAATTGAAGGAAATCGATTTCACGCCTCCTTTCGACCCTTCGACAAGCTCAGGGCAGCGCCCTTCGACCCTTCGACCCTTCGGCAAGCTCAGGGCGGCGCAAGCTCAGGGCACCGCAAGCTCAGGCCATCGCAAGCTCGGGGCAGTGCTTTTTGAGGGAAAGAAAAAGATGGCGGTGGCCATGGATAATGCGTTTTGCTTCTACTACCATGACAACCTGGAAATACTGAAGAAATGGGGCTTTGATCTTGTCTTCTTCAGTCCCCTGGAAGACACCAGGGTACCGGACAACGTCGATGCCATATATTTCGGAGGAGGATACCCGGAACTCTACGCGGAAGAACTGGCCAAAAACGACAGCATGAAGGAAAGCATACGTCGCTTCCATGAAAAAAACGGCTGGATCTACGCCGAATGCGGCGGCCTGATGTACCTGGGAAAGGCCATCGAAAACCAGGAAGGTGACCGTTTTCCCATGTGCGGAATTTTCCCGTTTACCACCAGAGTCCTTCCAAGACTTAAGAGCCTTGGCTACGTGGAGATCGAACCCCGGGAAGACTTTCTTTTCCTTACCAGGCAAACACCGGTTCGCGGACACGAATTTCACTATTCCGAAATTACCCGAGTCCCGCGCGGACTAAAAAATATCTACCTGAGTTCTCCTCGGGGCAAAAGCTCCGGCTACAGGATAAAAAACACCCTTGCCAGCTACGTGCATCTTCATTTTGCAGGGCTCGTTGCGGGAAAGTAGAAGGCGTTGCCTTCGGAGAGACAGCCCATTTTGTAATCTCCGTGCGCCGACCGGAGAAATGATAAATTTTTTCTTTGCGGTCTTTGCCTGGGCTGTTAAATGCGATTGGGCTACATCGCGGAGGTGTCTTCGCGGTTTTCAAGCAAACTCTTATCGTATATCCTGCTCGCCGCCCGGCTACCCTGGTTATTGATTAAGACCTATATGTCGCAGCATTGGTGAATCCATCACAACAGCCTTCACTTCCCTCTTAAATGCCCTGAAGCGCCTGTATTTCACCGAGTAATAAGAGCGAAGCAGTTCTTCGGCTCTGTCCTTATTGCCCATCGCGATGTACGACTCGGCCAGAGAACAGAGCGTCAGTGCCGCACTACTGTACGAATCCCTGTACTTGTTGGATACGATGGTATCCACCCTTTCTCTCCCAATCTTTTCCGCCCACGGGAAATATTCCATGGCCTGCAACCTTATGTCTTTTTTCCGTGTTAAACCATACATGATCTGCTCATAAAAGGAAGTGCCGTCCCGCCGCTTATTCGTTTCAAAAGCATAGGAATAAATGTTATCCGCGCATTCACGGAAAAGAGAATCCACTGCATGGGCATCCCCGGAGTGGGACGTAATCACCGATAGTATTGCACCAAAAACAACTCCAGCAGCGTTTCTATACGACCACCCGATGCATTCGCTACACCGGGCCATGTTGAACGCCTCGTCCAGGTTGCCTTCCATAAGAGCCAGCTTTGTGTACAGCACCACCAGATCTTCGCGGGTATCCATGTGCTCGAAGCAAAATTCTTTAGCACGCTCGATCTCAATATCCCTCTTGCCCCGGACTGTTGCCTCCTTCACCAGGTCAAGCAGGCAATCACTTCTCATGGTGGTAAAGAATTTCATCCTTTGCGCAAAAAGGATATGTTCACTACTTCCCAGTTTATGCGCCGCATCCAGCAGGTACCGGACAACCTCTTCACTGGCCACCCCTTCCTCAAACGCGTCAAGAGCCTCTTTACTGACCGCTATAACCTTTTCCGGTTCATTTTTTCTTTTTAAAATATCCAGCCAGAATAAATAGCCGTCCGGGTACCTCTCCTTCCACTTCCTTGCAAGTTTTGATACACCGTCAATGCCATCAACGTGGTAGGTCGCCTCGACAAGCAGCCTCACCCTCCTGGCTGTTTTTTCCCCGTCGGCCAGGTGCTTTTGCCAGTTTTTCCAGAACGACGTAAGACCCTGCATCTCGCGATCTCTTGCGTTGATGACATCCCGCATCGAGGGGTAGTACCAGTCGTTTTCATCCGCGGCATCAATTTCCATGGCTTTCGCAAATTCATACAGCCTTTCAGCTGATTTAGTGGTTTCGTACACACACCTGCAGTACCTGGCCCTTGCGAGCTTCAAGTCCAATTTATCCGGGAAAAATTCCGAGTATCGGTTAATTAGATCAACGACATCAAAGAGG
>JALXAI010000149.1 GCA_026992215.1 Desulfobacterales bacterium
GTTGAAAAAATTCCCTGGGATGCCACATGAAAGCTGCGAAAAGAAAGCCTGCCAGAAGCAGAATGTTCTTCCACGAAATGTCCCGAAATACTCTCAAGATCAACCCCATCCCGAGAGCCAAGAGAATTTCCATTGCCGAATCTGCATGATGAACTGTGCCCATGAACGCCATGGCACCCCTGAACGGGTCCGACCTTTTGATCCAGCCCAGGTTTGAAGGCGAAAGCAATGCAAACCATCCGAGGCACATTATGAGAACGCCCCAGAAAACAATTTCCGACTTGGTTTTATTCGAAAACAGGTTTCTCACAAGAAGATACATCCCGGAAAGCCCCAGGACAGGTATCACAAAACGGGCTCGAAAAAAAAGATACAACGGATCGATGTTAACCAGGGAAGCCCAGCCTGCCATGAGGTATTCCCACAGATTCACAAGGTTTGGTGGTGGCGCACCCGGACTTATTCCGAGGTTATCCAGGACCATGCGCATTGAGAAGTAGTATCGTACAAAAATCATATGGAGGAGTTTTTCGCCGGAAATATCCGTAAGTTTTTCACCCCACCTGTAAGTCCCGTATGCCGTTAACGCGAGAACCAGAATAATTGCAAGCGTGCTTATTATCAGCGAGCGTTCTTTCCCGCGAAAATCCACCAGCGCTTTGATGAATCGAAGATCTCTACCCGATTTCCACTTCACATTCACCATCACCAGTCCCAGGCAACAGGCAACAAGCAACAAGGAGACCCACAACCTTATACCCGCTGCCAGCAAGAAAGGAAAAGGCAACAGCATTATTTCGATTACCAGGGTCAGGGCAAAGGAAATGGCAACCGCCTCGAGAAAATGATCCGCGGAAAATCCCAGGATTTCACCCCACACAAGCCCGGGGAGGATAAATATGACAGGGCTTCCCAGAATGATCCTGGCCGGAGATTCCAGTTCAAGAGGTCTTTCGCCGGAAATAAACCAGAAAAAACTCACGAGTAAAATACTCCCGGCGAAAAGCGTAAAGATCCCCAGCGGTAAGCAGGATTCTTTTTGCCCGCTCAGCCCGTTCATGAAAATAGCCCTTTCAGTCCGTGAATATATTCCTTGATCTTGCAGAACCTGAATCTTTTTAGCTCCTCCAGTACAAACCTGGGCCTGAAGTAGAACTTTCGCATGGCATACTTCTGCAGTTTCATTAGCCGGGCATGAGTCAACCCGTCAGGGACATAAACGGGTTTCCCGCCGGAAAACGTCGGGTAGGAAGTAAAATCAGACCAGCTGTCAAAAGAAATCTTTCCCTCTTTACTCAAAATATCGTAAAGCTCGCACCCCGGGTACGGGACAAATATATTGAAGATCGCGTAACGAACATCCAGTTCAATAGCCAGCTCCACCGTTGCCTTTATATCCCGCTCCGTCTCTCCTGGAATACCCATCATGAACATTCCGTCCACTTCAATTCCGGCTTTCTTCGCCAGTCGAACCGCCCGGCGAACATCATCCACGGTAAAGCCCTTTTTTAGTACCTTCAGTATTCTGTCGCTGCCCGATTCGATACCAAAATTTACCCGCACGCATCCTGCCTCACGCATGGCTTTGAGGGTCTCGTAATCAATGGGTTTGACCCTGCACTCGGTGCACCAAACGACTTTCTTGTTTACCCCGCGATCAATCATTTCCCGGAAAACCCCCATGGCGTGACTCTTTTTCAGGGGAAAAGCCATATCCATAAATGAAAAAACCTCGGAATTGTAGCACTCGTGCATGTATTCGATTTCGTCAACTATGTTGCCAGGACTCCGCATCCTGTACCTGCTACCAAGCGCCCTCTCCGTTCTCGATGAACAAAAACTACATGCATTCGGGCAGCCGCGGGTAGCAAGAATCAAGCGCTCCGTTTTGCCAGGGATAATCTCCGTCCTCGGATCAGTGGTATAAGATTCCAGCGGAAATAAATCCCATGCCGGGAAAGGAAGGTTATCGAGATCTTCTATGAAGGGACGCACCGGGGTATGAATGATATTGCCGTCATGCCGGTAAGATATTCCCTCGATGCCTCCGAGATCGCTGCCCTCTTCGAGAGCCCTCACAAGCTCAAGCATCGTGTATTCTCCCTCGCGGTGGAC
>JALXAI010000150.1 GCA_026992215.1 Desulfobacterales bacterium
ACCATCTACCTCATCATTTTTAAAGGCCTCGGACCCATCGGGAAAGTAGCCGAGGTAACGGTGATACTCCCCATCATTCTCCTTGCGATTATCTTTGTCAGAGGAATAACGCTTCCCGGCTCCATCAATGGAATAATCTTCTATCTTCAACCTGATTTCTCAAAGCTATTAAATGCGGGAGTGTGGATAAGTGCCTTCGGACAGATATTTTTCAGCCTGTCACTGGGTATGGGAGTCATGATCGCGTATTCTTCTTTTATTCCTCCCGAAAGCGACGTTAACAACAACTCTTTTATCACCTGCTTTGCAAATTGCGGCGTGTCTTTCTTTGCAGGATTTGCGGTTTTCACGGTGCTGGGCTATCTTTCCCATGTCACGGGGCAGCCTTTCTCCAAGGTGGTCAGCTCCGGTATCGGACTGGCCTTCGTTGTTTTTCCAACCGCCATTGCTAAAATGCCCATTTTTAAATCGGGTTTCGGAGTAATATTTTTCCTTACACTGCTATCCCTTGGAACGAACTCCGCTTTTTCTCTGGTAGAAGGCCTCATTACGAACCTGAGAGACGTGATAGACATTAGTAAGGAAAAAGCATCTTTCTATGTCTGCACAGGGGCATTCCTTCTGGGCCTTATCTTCACCACGAAGGCCGGATTGTACTGGCTCGATATAATCGACCACTACGTCGCAAACCTCGGAATGGTAACGGTGGCATTGATAGAATCCATACTGGTCGGCTGGTTTTTCGGAATTGAGAGATTCAGAAAGATGGTGAACGAAACGTCAGAAATTAAACTCGGTAAATGGTTCAACATAGTCGTTAAATATGTCATCCCGTTTACCCTGATCACCATGATGGGGAAATATTACTACGAAGAATTCCGGAAGCCTTACGGCAACTACCCCGTATGGTGCTTGATTATGGGCGCGGGACTCGTTATTTCATGTTTCGCGGTATCCTACTTTATCAACAAGAAAGCGGTTGAAAAGGAGTAAAAATATGCCATTGAGCGCCTGGATAATGCTGGTATTCGGCGTGGTAGTCCTTTACGGCGGCCTGATATATTGCGTGTCGAAAACAAGGAGACACGTAGATAAATCTTCGAGCGATCAAGCCCACGCGGCAGTGTCAAAGCCCGAGTGAAATGGAACACCGCGAGGCTGCAAACAGAATGAAAAAGGACCGCGGGCACTGATCCACCTCGCAAAGAAGTTGCCATTCCGTTTTTTGGGGCGCTCATGTGAAAACGTCTGAACCAGGTATAGAGCACCAGGTTACGGCAAGCAGGCAGGATTAACCGGATTTTACGAAAACAATACGCGTCCGTTTTCGAGATGAATGACCCTGTCCGCCCACGAAATAACATCAGACTCAAAATCTACCATGATAATGGTGCTGCCTCCTGATTTCTGGAGCATCTTCAACAATTGCAGGCACTTTTCCTTGCCGTCTGGGTCAACCATGCAAAGAGCATTATCAAGAAGAACCACCGAAGGATTGAGAGCCAGGTGGCTGGCCAGGAGTAATTTCTGCTGTTCTCCACCGGAAAGCCTGGATGTAAAATAATATTTCAGGGGCAAAAGTCCGAGAGTCCCGAGCAGAAAGTCAACATTGCTTTTCGCACGCATATCGTCTCCAGAGACGAACTGCAATCCAAAAAGCACTTCGTCTTCAACAATGGTGCTGATAATCTGGTTTTCGGGGTTGGAACCGAGATATGCAACTCCGGGCAGAAGATGATTGGTTTCTTTAGGTTTTCCATGGACGAAGATTTTTCCCGAAGTAGGATCAATAATTCCCTTGATGAGCTTTAAAAGGGTCGTTTTCCCCGAACCACTTCCACCGGTCAAGACAATCCATTCCCCTTTTCGGATGCGAAGACTTAAATTTGAAAATATGATGTGATTTTCTTTTGCCGGAGGATAAGTAAACGAGATATTTTCGAGTCTGATCACGGCCCAGATCCGATAGCAAATAAAACCAGGTTAATCGGGAAAACAGAAGCGGGAGCTTTTTTCGGGATCCCAATATTAGCACTAGTGGGTACCGCGGAAACGCTAAGCACAGCCCGTCTTCTTCACATCAACAAAAAAACGCCCAATAAAATCCA
>JALXAI010000151.1 GCA_026992215.1 Desulfobacterales bacterium
TTGACAACAGGGGAAGGCCGGTGAGAAGCCTGCGACCAGAAGATCTTAGAGCGTATTTCACGAAAACCGAAAACTGGATTTCTTATCTGCCAGCATCTCGGGGAAAATCTTTACCCGGAGTTGTCATTAAAACAAATAGAGGCTCTGATGTTGTCGGTGTTTTGTTTTACTGGCCTGATCCCGCGATGGGTAAAACTATCCTGGAGCAGGTAATAAAGGGGGCCATAAAAGGCTTTTACGGAGAGGATGGCCGGGAATTTCGGTATTACAAAAAAAACCTGGAACAGCTGTTGAGTAACACCGTTCAAGAAATTGAGCGCCTGAAAATTAAACAAAAAAGACTGACCGATCAAATTGCCAGGGCGAAAAGTGCACTTGCAGTTCTTAAGGCAGAGCTTGATTCTATTAAAAAGAACCGGAATCTGACAGAACAGTCTCTAAAAAAACTTGAAAAACAACTGGACGATTTCAGCAAAAACACCCGGGAATTGTTTAATTACCGGCGTAAAGCCGTTGATCCGCGTTCCCAAAATACTCTTTCTCTTTTGATTTATTTGAATACGGTACAGCAAAACATCGCGTATTTAAATAATTTGCAAAGACGAATTGAGGATTTAAGGAAAGAATTAAACAGGTATAATTCGAGTTTCGTTAAAAAGCAGGCGGATGTCGATAATACTTTGATTAGTATTGGTGATTTGAAAATTATACGTGATAACGAAATTATCATGAAGCAAAAGAGCCTGGAGGGAAAAGTTGATACCCTTAAATCACAAATTGCTATGCTGAGTCCTTTAGAGGTAATAAGTCCTCCAACAAGTTCCAGTAAGCCGGCTAAGCCGAGAAAAAAGTTGATATTGCTGCTGGGTGTGGCTTTTGGTGTAATGCTAGCAATCTTTCTTGGGTTTGTCAGAGACTTTCTGACCAGAAACAAAGAGAAATCCAGATTTTTCTTAAATGAATAACAGTACTTATTTGTCATTTGGTGACCTGTGCAAGAATGAGAGCGACGGGAAAGACTTCCTTGTTGTCTGCAGGGAAAGCAGTTTCCCGACTATTGTAATCCTCGCCCCGCACGGAGGTGGAATTGAACCGGGAACGGAGGAACTGGCGATGGAGATTCACGAGCCGGGAGAAGGTCTTTTCATATTTTCAGGATTGAAGAAATGGGGGAATTCGTCCTTGCATGTGACAAGTAATAGGTACGATCATCCAGAGGCATTGCGGATGGCCAGGAATTCGAAACTGTGCATTGCCATTCACGGTGCGAAGGGAAAGGAACCAATAACATACCTGGGGGGCCTCTGCGAACAAGGGATAAAGGTCATAGCGGAAGAACTCAGAGAAAGGGGCTTTAGCGTTTCTACAAACCCGCCTCCCGAAATAAATGGCAAAAGTCCTCAGAACATAGTAAATAAAAATACGAGAGGCAAAGGAATTCAGATTGAGATATCAGAGGGCCAACGCGCCATGTTTTTTGAAGGATTCCATTCCAGGGTGCTTAGGCAATACAGGACAGAAGTTTTTTACGAGTATGCCAGGGCCATCAGATCGGGTATTGACAGAGTAAAAGAATTGATAGGTTGCAAGGAGTAAGGATTTTCCCGCTACCGAAGGGAAGAGGAGAGAATTTTTTCATGAAAGGAGTTCACATGGAAGGCAAGCATAAACACAAGCACATACATGCTCATGAACATACCCATGTACACACCCATGAGCACGCCCACGGTGATGTTGTACACACTCATGAACATTCTCATACACATGTACATGAACACAGCCATGAACACAGCCATGAACATGCCGGTGAAAAACATGCCCACGGAAATGACCACGGATCTCACGACCATGAACATAGCGGGCATCTGAACGAACCCCATGATCACGAGCACTGAAAATTTCGCGATATTTTAGCGTACACGGGCGAATACCACGGAGGCATTCGCCTTTTTATATTGAGAATTCATGGTGTTATGAGGCACTGGTGATGTTTCTGACCAATAATTAAATAGTTGATAACGGCCTGAACTTCATGATATTAAATTTCTAGTGTTGGTCCTGAAAGAAAAGCTTGTTACTCTGATCATGCCTGCAGTTGGGAAGCGGT
>JALXAI010000152.1 GCA_026992215.1 Desulfobacterales bacterium
CTCCGGAATCGAGGACATTCTGGCGGAAGAACTTGCCATACTTCCCGGAATGGAAGAAATAAGTGCTCTTCTTTACGTGAACAGGTACGTGAAGGAAAAATCTTACGACGTAATTATCCTGGATTGTGCTCCCACGGCCGAATCGATCCGGTTTGTGAGCCTGCCGAAAACCCTTGAATGGTACATGAAAAAAGTATTCTCGCTGGAACGCAGGATAGCCAGCATGATGCGCCCCGTCGCAAAACGAATATCCGACATCCCGCTACCCGAAGACAGGTATTTCGTTTCCATTGAGAGGCTCTTTAAACGATTGCAGGGAGTTGACAGGTTCCTGAACGATCCTAAACTCACCACGGTAAGGCTTGTTACCAACGCCGAGAAGATGGTATTGAGGGAGACGCAAAGGGCCTTCATGTTCTTTTCGCTTCATCAGCTTTGCATTGACGCCATCATTTTAAACCGAATCTTTGCTGACGATTCGTCAAGCAACTTCGTAAACAGGTGGCAAAAATCCCAGAAAGAGTACATGGAGCTGGTAGAATCTTACTTCCACCCCATTCCCGTACTTTGTGCACCTTTTTACCAGAGAGAAGTTATTGGAATTGACAGATTAATGGAACTTGGAGAAAACATTTACCGGGGACAAGATCCTTCCGGTATCTTCTACGAATACAGGCCCTACGATTTCATAGCCGAAAACGAGAAACAGGCAATAAAGTTGCACCTTCCGTTTGTGAGTAAAGACGAAATCAACCTTTTGAAGGTTGGAGAAGAACTTGTAATAAGGATTGGGAATTTCAAGAAAAACATCATACTACCCAGAACATTCGTTGGCCTTGAACCCAGGAAAGCAAAACTGGAAGATGAATACCTGGTGGTTGAATTTGGAGGTAACCATGAGCAACCAGAAGGATGAAACAAGGAAAAGAGAGGAGTGCCAGCAGGATACCTGTTGCCCGTTTTGTTACGTGATGAGAACCGTCAAGGAAAGTGAATTTTGCAGTCACCTTTATAACGCTCAAATCGAGTTGCTTCAGGCATTCAAATCGCTCATAGATACAAGAATATCATCCCTGGAAAAGAAGAAAAGCTCCACGAGCGGAAAGAAAAAAGCCACCAAGATTGAAGTGGAATGACAAGATCTTGTTACGCTTAAGTTCAGGAAAAAATGAAATTGACGAGGTAATCGAAAAGCTTCGCCGGATTGCCGTATTGGACAAAACAGAAATTTGCAACTGCCTCCGAAGCCTCGTTAAAAGCTCTTCCGGGGCTCTTTGTTGTACTCTTGACGCATCCGTTGTCCGGAAAATCCTCTTCGGAAAAAAATTGAGATTCCTTTGTAAAATTGATTCAAAACGAAGCTGCGCAGGGTGCTGTGATAATTTCACGAAAAGCCCGAACGATCTTGGAGAAAAGTACCGCAGTAGAAAAGAAGCTTTTCGTGATCTTGTCAGGCGGCCCGAGGATCTTTCCGCTTACGGGAAACACGTTAGGGAAGCGGAGCAAAGTTATACACAATGTCCGTTCGTGTCCTTCATTGACGAAGACAATTGCTCCGTGGGTTGTTTGCTTCACCCTTTGAGCAGGATTAACCGTGGCAATGATTATCGCAATTACGGTAAGTACGGAGCGCCGCTTTGCAGTGCGTACGTGTGCTCGGCCATAAAGACCCTGGAGCGTGCACCTGCCGAAAGCCGCCTCGTTTTCTTGTATTTGATGGAATATACAGATGACTGGTACCACTACTCTCGCCTTTTTTCTCCCTCTGTCACCCATTCCTGTCATCGCGGGCTCGTGGAAATCCTGCTTTCTGCATGGAACAAGTGTTCAACCAGGCCCGTTCCAGGTACCATTATCAGTTGACCGTCAGCAGTTATTTAAATTCAGTTACCTGGCACATGATAATTTTATCTCTCTTTTGGCCACGATGTTGTTTTCCCGGAAGACAGGATGAAAATGGTCGTGGCAGGTGGAAAAGGCAACCGATTTCAAAGGGCTCCTTCCAGTCACCTATTGCCGATTTATTGTTCTTATCCCTTGAATTCCAGATAACAGGGCACGGGTAACTGTCAGGGAAGAAGCTGTCCCTTCTACACATCTC
>JALXAI010000153.1 GCA_026992215.1 Desulfobacterales bacterium
GGCTGGGTATCATCAAAAACGGCCATTTTCCGTTCCCCGACCACGACCAGCTTCTGCTCCTTGAAAGGATGTAACCACGATACGAATATGTGCGCTTTCAGGCCGGAAGGAAACTCAAGATGAGTTGTAGTAACATCGGCTATTTTTCGATGAAGGTAGTTTCCGCCGGTAGCATATACGCAGTCCGGCTCTTCGCCCGCGAGGGATAAAATCATCGATATGTCATGAGGCGCAAAAGACCACAGGATGTTTTCTTCCCTTCTGATCTTCCCTAAATTAAGCCTGTGAGAATAGATATAGTTTATCCTACCCAATTCCCCGGAATGCGCCAGGACCTTCAGCCGCTGAAACACGGGATGATATTGCAAAAGATGCCCCACCATCAGGATGAGATCGTTTTTCTCCGCTATGTTAATCAGGACCTCAGCATCCTCTTCACGGAGCACCAACGGTTTTTCAACATACACATGCTTTCCTGCAAGAAGAGCTTCGCGGGCGATCGAAAAATGAGTCTCGGCAGGAGTCGCGATTACAACTCCAACAATATCTTCTCTCGACAGAACCTCGTTTATTGCCACGCACGTCTCAATGTTCGGATATTTTTTCTCGAAATCGGCTAAAATAGACGCATTTTTATCACATATCAATCGAAGCGCCCCCATTTCATAATAGTTACGGACGAGGTTTTTCCCCCAGTACCCTGACCCGATTACTCCTACCTGCAATTCATCACTCATTTTTTACATACCTTTTAGTTCGGGGAAATTTTTATCGGGAACCCCTTATGCAACATAGGGTGATTCCCTTGACATAAATGTCCCTGAGTAACGTTACACCAAATGTAGCGCTAAGAACAATGAGGACCGGAACTAAACTAATAAGAAACTTGTCCGGAAAGGAGAACTTAGGATCTCTTGGTGATATTTCAAAATTATTCGTGGATAACCTGTATGAAATGAGTACGTCAAAACCCCGATCACTCATTGGTTTTAACAAACAATGGCCTTTATTACAAAATATGAAAAGAGCCACAGGCTCTTTGCTCCCGGAAACACTCTTGCGCAATAGAGGAATTCCCTTGATAACATCTGCAGCTATTTTACCTTCGTCTTACCTCATATCGAATGTTTGGCTGCACCCCAAATACCAGACGTTCAAAATCGATTTATTCTCCCGGAACAAGTTCACGGGCTTCGAAATCCGGTTCTTTCATCCTGCTCTCCGAAGCCGGGTTACCCGGAAAAGCATCCCTCAGCAACAGATTTCAGCCATTACTTCGTCCTGGAAATATTTCTTCACTTCTTCCCAGCTTGGCTCAATATCAGGAATCAAGTCCCGCTCAGCATCTTCAAAGAAAATCGCTGCCTTTAACAGTATGGACTGATTGAATTTTTCACCATATTTCAATTCACTAAATCTTATTACGTTCCGAATGCGCCAGTTATGGAGCTTCATAAGATACCAGAGGTCAAAAAAATCCTTCTTTTCTCCTCTCTGGATAATGGCAACAGCCTTCATTGATGCAATATCTTCATCAGATGCCATCATAATCTGATACTCTCGCTCAGGAATAGAAGGTTTCACTAGGGCATAATCATATTGAAAAAAAGAACAGCGAACTGAATACTTTTGAAATATCAATGTGTCGTATTTTTCATCAAGGAGTACTATGTCCTTGATTTGAGTCTTAAGTTTGCCAAAATTTATCTTTGCATCGGGGAAAGAGAAAAAATCAAAGTCCTCGGAAAACCGATGCCCGTATCTCATCATGAGGGCAGTTCCACCTGCAAGGTAAAAGCCATCAGTAATTCCAGATTCTACAATCTCTTCTAAAACTTTTCTTTGTTTCCCGGTTAACTTCAAGTTCCTCAACCTCAATGTTCAAGATTACTTTCCAAAAATTACGGTTTCTCCTGTCTGCCTTGTGGCCATGAGCGAGAAACACGTTCCGAAGAGTTTCTCTTCCATATTTCTTTAAAACCGCCCGAGGATCAGCCCAGAGCATTTCCCTGAATATCTGCAGTCCAGAGCTTTCATTTTTATCCCAACTAATACTCATTTTCTTTTTGTGTGCCATATCTGCCAAAAATCATCGCGGTTAGAAAATCAAATGCTCGTTACTGTAGACTCATTATCTCTTATGTCCATCATAACCAACAAGCAAAGCCGGAACAACCTTTGCCGGAATTGCCCACACAGTGAACCCCCGGATCCATTTTGTAATTTTTCAAGTTTCATATTCTGGAATCTAATTTATCAGGATGTTCTCGAAGCCAATTAAGCAGCTGTTCCGCCAAGGCGCTGATATCGTCTATGTGTTTCGTGCAAATTTCATAGAGTTCCCTGGTACTCACCCCGTGATAAAAATGAACCAAGCGATTCCGATACCCCGCCAACTGCCGCAGACGTGCCCCCTGTTCCCGTGAAAGAATCCCAACTTTGACAAGCTTAGTGCCTATTTCCTTGTATTCCGCTGCAACCTCGGCAAAACCCTTCGCCAGAATATGCCGGCCCAAATCCAGAAGCGCTTCCAGTGCACGACGAAGATAAGATTCTGCCGCTGCTGGATTCCGGGTATCTTCCCTAAAATGTTCATAACTATCCAGTGGAAGGGAACGAATCGATTCAAGCATTTGACGGATCCACGCGGTACGCTCAGCAACTATGACTTTCCTGATCAATTGAGGGGTCATCTGCCACCTTCCTCGAAAATCATGCGAATACGCTCTTTTTTGAAAGGCAAAAGGTCTCCAGCACGCCGCAACACAAAAAGCTCATACCTGGCCTGGTCATCCGGATCCACCGTGAAAAGAAGTTCTCCCCGTATGACATCCAATGCAAGAAACGGATCCGCCTCGGGGAGGACAACCAGATCAACTCGGGGAGCATCGAAAAGATCTTCAAAGACAGCCATCAGCTCAACTCGCTGTTTTGCCGAAAGATACACGCCGCAATATGGCCGAACAGCAATATCTACATCAGAAAGAGGACATTTAGTAGACCCGGTCTTTTTTTTCCCTTCCGCTCTGTCTTGAATTTCCCGGGCTCGGCTGCCAAAAACGTAAATATCGGCCAGCTGAAATTGTTTCGCTATTCTTTCAAGTACTTCCTTCATATCAGGTCCCCGGTTTCAAAGCCGGATACTTCACTTCCTCTTTGATCACATTCCCTCCCGATTGGCAAAAAGTAAGAATTTTCTGTTAACCAGAATCGAAACAAAGCAAGAAAATGTAAAAGAAATCAAAAACAGCCCGATTATCCTCATGGGTATCGGAGGCTCTTACTGTCTGAATTCAACACCAATAATATCTTTATTCTTGATTACCAGAGGGGTTTTAAACAGAAGGACTCCCCTTCCAAAGCACTGAGGCAGACGAAAAAGAAGCGCGGGAAATGTTTTCCAGGCAATTGAAAACGATACCTCATGACCATTGAATGTTTTCAAAAGCCCGGACAGACTTGCCCTGTCCTCGCTCTGAGCATGATGAATTACCAAATAGTGAATATCATCCCGCTGGAGCTTGTAACCCTCGTTGACGCGTCCCGCATCCAGAACCCTCGCATTTGATGGCTTTCTTTTCAGCAGCCCTGCAGGGTGAAGAAGAAAAAACAACAAAAGCACAAATAATGAGAAAAAATCGCCAGAAGTGCCTAAATTGTCATATTTCCACTTTCCCTTCCGTCGGACAATGCGAACAACACGCGAAATCTTTTCGATTCCGGATGAGTGTATTACCCAACGACATTTCCGCCATCGGTGGTCTTTTTGGAACAAAGGGGAAACAGCGTCAGAATCGGACGACCTGCAAAATAGCTTTCCAGATCAATGAATTCTTTTTTACTTAATACAAGTACACGTATCTTTCTCTTGATAAACCCCTCCGTTTTTTTTACTAATTTGTTCAGATTATCTCTATTTATTTTACCCACTATAACCAGATCAATTATCCCGGTATCTCTCCCCTCCGCGTAATCATCTATTATAAAGGCCCGCTCAACATTTCCAAGTTTTTTCAGTATGATCTCCTCAATATGATTCATACCAACCGCTTTTCTAACCATGGAATGAAGCTCGGGGAAAAGTGGATGCTTGGTATTTGCACGGTAAAAAACCTGTCTTCCGTCTTTCCTGCTGGTCAAATATCCGGCCCTGGCCAGAGAGTGAAATTCTTCGCTGGCAAGATTCGACGATATCCCAAACTCGGAAGCCAACTTGCGGATATAGACTTCTTGTTCAGGATTTAAGAACAGTCTCATTAGAACGCGAAGGCGAGTTTTCGACGTTATTAAGGGTTCTAACACTTTCTGCTTATCCAGAAGGGTAAAGAGACAGCTCCGCCAACTCAGTTACAAACTAACAACTGATCGGAAACGAGCCGAAATGAAAAAAGACAATAAAAAAGCAGTGCACCGCAGATATTATCTGATTTAATTGAAACTCTGTTCAACTATCCCGGGCTAATTACATTAGAAACAAGAAATAGTCAATCAGAAAAAGAATAATAGCGAAAAAATACCCCCAGCAATCACGCCTTCTTTGGATTTTCGGGAAAACTCACACTTCAAACTTTTAAAGTCAGCAGAAATCCCGGGACTCACCCTAACATCATCAAACATCATCACAATTTATGAAGCTATCGTAATGCGTGGCTATTTTTTTAGCATTGATGCCTTACGCGCATGTGAAAAGCAAAGACACTGCAGGCGAGAAGGGCGAAGAAAGTACCAGAAAATCAGTATGATTTATGTTGCTATTATATTAATTTTAGAGTATTAGGGGAATCTTATAAACTTCACAAAGACCAGAATGCCGTTTGGGCCTGATAGTTTCACTCGTCATGCCAAAAGGCTTAGCTGAATATTATCCATATCACCTATTGTTTGAAGATTTTCGGCCAGATCTCTGATGGAGCTTAGGATTGCGATAGTTATCGGCACCAGACCCGAAGGGGTCAAGCTGGCGCCTGTTATAAGTTTATTGCGAAAATCTCCCTTGCTTAAAACATCTGTCGTCTCTACCGGGCAACACAGAGAAATGTTGCAGGATATCCTGGAAGTATTTGCAATTGAACCGGATATAAGGTTGTCAGTCATGAGCCGCGAACAGTCTCTTGGCCAGATCACATCAAGGGTTATCGAAAGAATTGATCAGGTTTTCCGCGAGATAAACCCGGAGCTTGTAATGGTGCAGGGGGATACCACCAGTGCCTTTGCAACTTCCCTCGCAGCATTTTACTCCCGCATTCCCGTGGCACATGTCGAAGCGGGGCTTAGAACACATAAAATCGACAGCCCCTTCCCTGAAGAAGCAAATCGCAAACTTATTGGCGCCATAGCAAGCATCCATTTCGCCCCCACGCCGGTTGCCAGGAAAAACCTCCTAAGCGAAGGGATCCCCGGTGAAAAAATATACATCACCGGTAATCCTGTGGTTGACGCACTAAAAAAAATGGAACAATCAGCATCTTCATGCACAAAGGAGTTTATTTCAAGCCTTAGCTCGAGTGGTAAAAGAATAATCCTCGTTACCTTCCACAGGCGAGAATCCTGGGACAGGCCACTGAGAAGAGTTTGCAGTGCCATAGCCGATCTGGCCGAATCTCTCAATGACGTTTGCTTTGTTTTCCCCGTACACAAAAATCCGGCAATAAGGGAAACGGTCAGTGCACTGTTGAGTGCCCGACCAAATGTTTACCTTGAAGAACCGTTCTCCTACCCGGATCTCCTGTATATATTAAAACATTCCGCGCTTGTAATGACTGATTCAGGCGGCATACAGGAGGAAGCGCCTTCTTACAACGTTCCCGTACTAATCTTAAGGTATGAAACCGAACGACCGGAAATAATTCAGTCTGAACTGGGAGTTCTGGTAGGAACCGATAGGGAAAGAATAGTCCGGGAAACGCTCAAAAAACTTGCCCAAGGCAATCCACGAAAGAATCGTGATACCATCAATCCCTTTGGAGACGGCAGGGCAAGCGAACGCATAAAGCTGGCACTTGAACGTTATATAATGGGGAAAGCTCCCCTTTTGACCACTGATGAAGAATTTCATGCCCCCTTTGGTGAACAATTAAGCATCACATGACCGTACCATGTTAATTATGCCTTACATACTTGTATTCACGAAGATACTTCTCCTGGTGTGTGCCGTTGTGTTCACGTGGAATGGCTTCGAAGAACTGTTTATCGACATTTACTGGATATGCAGAACACTCTACCGCAAACTTTACGTAATGAAACGCTACAAGCCCCTGGAGGAAGAACAGCTTCTCGCCGTCCCCGAAAAACCCGTGGCAATATTGATCCCCTGCTGGGATGAAAGTGCCGTGATCGGGAACATGCTGAAAAATACCCTTAACACACTGAACTACAGTAACTACACCATCTTCGTCGGAAGCTATCTTAACGATCCCGAAACACGGCGGGAAGTTGACATCATAAGGGAACAATACGACAACGTTGAACGCGTCATATGTCCGAGAGAAGGTCCTACAAATAAAGCCGACTGCCTTAACTGGGTGTTAAAAGGGATCCAGTTGTATGAGCAGGAAAACAACATGCGCTTCGAGATATTCGTTATTGAAGACGCCGAAGACATACTGCATCCTCTTGCCCTCAAACTTTTCAACTACTTGATTCCCCGAAAAGATATGATTCAGCTCCCGGTTTTCCCGATACCGGGTAAATGGTATGAATTCACCAGGAACCACTACCTTGACGAATTCGCTGAAAATCACACGAGGGACATGGTGGTTCGAGAAGCGCTGGCCCAGAAGCTCCCATCCGCCGGCGTGGGAACAGCGCTCAGCAGGAAAACCATCGATATTCTCAGAAAGAAAAACAGAGACCAGATCTTCAACGTCGATTCTCTGGCGGAAGACTACGAACTGGGACTTGAACTCGGGAAATACGATCTCAAGCAGGTATTTGTACGAAAGGCTATTGTGCGCAAAGTGACTTCAGTCACGAACGGCAGGGTCAGGGAAAAGAAAAAAAGGGAATACATTGCTATCCATGAATATTTCCCGAAAAAATTTACTGATTCCGTAAGGCAAAAATCAAGATGGGTAGTGGGAATTGCACTCCAGGGATGGGCATATCTTGGATGGTACGGAAGTTTTATTAACAAGTTCATGTTATATCGAGACAGAAAATCTTTGATCACCAATCAAATTAATTTGCTGGGAAACTTGCTCGCGATTTTTATAAGTTGTCTACTGCTCTACCAGTGGATGATCCCTGATGCTTA
>JALXAI010000154.1 GCA_026992215.1 Desulfobacterales bacterium
GTGATGGCACAGCTTGACAAGACGTTTCCCACCAATGATTGTTCCACGTGCATGATTTCGCCCAAGTTAATAGAAGTAGCAAGCAACCCGAATATCGAAATTGTGACGAGAGCGGAAGTAGAAAAGGTGGAAGGCGAAGCCGGCAATTTCCTCGTGACAATAAAGAAGTATCCAAGGTACGTTCGGGAAGACAGGTGCACGGGTTGCGGAGAATGTATAAATGTCTGCCCGGTGGATCTGCCCGCGGATTTCAACCAGGGGCTGAATACTCGCAAGGCCATCTACAGGCATTTCCCACAGGCGATTCCATCAACCTTCGCCATTGATAAACTGGGGACTTCGCCGTGTAAGGCGGCCTGTCCGGCGGGCGTGCACGCTCATGGTTATGTGGCGCTTATTCGCCAGGGAAAGTATAAGGAAGCGTTGAAGCTTGTAAAGAAGGATAATCCGTTACCTAGTATCTGTGGCAGGGTATGCCCTCATCCCTGTGAAAATGCGTGTACACGGGGGCAGGTTGACGAACCGGTTGCGATAGACTTTCTGAAGCGCTTCGTGGCAGACCTTGATCTGCAAGACGATGAACCGTACCTTCCGGAAGTAAAGGATAAAAAAGAAGACAGTGTCGCCATTGTTGGCGGTGGCCCTGCGGGGCTTACTGCCGCTTATTTCCTGGCCATCGAAGGCTACCCTGTAACCATCTACGAATCGATGCCGGAAGCAGGCGGATGGTTGATTTACGGTATTCCCGACTACCGGCTCCCCAAGGATATCGTAAGAAAGGAAATTGAGCTCATACAGAAGCTTGGAGTGGAAATAAAAACGAGTGTTACCGTTGGCAAGGATATCTCCCTTAAAGGCATAAAGGATGAAGGCTATAAGGCCATCTTTATTGCCGCCGGAACCACCAGGAGCCGTGCCATGGGGATAGAAGGCGAAGATTTGCAGGGCGTGATTCCCGGTGCTGACTTTCTGAGGCGGGTGAATGTCGGTGAAAGACCTGATCTTGGAGAAACGGTGGCGGTTATAGGTGGCGGAAACGTGGCGATGGATACGGCGCGAAGCGCCCTGAGGACAGGGGCGAAGAAGGTGATGGTGCTCTACAGAAGGGCCCTCGAGCAGATGCCCGCAAATCCCGAGGAAATCGAAGAAGCCCGGGAAGAGGGGGTGGAATTCCACTACCTGGTTGCGCCGGTAAAAATAATTGGTGACGAAAACGGGCATGTAAAAGCCGTTCGATGCATACGCATGGAACTGGGGAAGGCTGATGAAAGCGGGAGAAGACGTCCCATACCGATAGAGGGATCAGAGTTCGAGATCGAAGTGGACGCGGTGCTGCCGGCCATCGGGCTTACCACCGACCTCGGGTTTCTTGACGGAATCACGGATGAACTCAAGCCCAGGCTCTCCAGATGGCAAACTATTGATATCGACCCGGTAACCCTTGCCACCAACGTGGAAGGTATATTCGCGGGCGGAGACGTGGTTACGGGTGCGGCAACGGTAATAGATGCGATTGCCGCCGGGAAGAAGGTAGCCGTATCTATCGACAGGTACCTTCGGGGTGAAGACATGGCTGCGGGCAGGCAACCCCAGCAGCCGGTGGCCGAGCCATGTATACCTAAAGTCCGGAAAGCTGCTCGAGCGAAGATGCCAAGGCTTGATCCCCGTGAAAGGGTGAAATCGTTTTCGGAGGTTCAGCTGGGATTCAGCGAAGAAGAAGCGGTCAGGGAATCCGAACGATGCCTGAACTGCGGACTCTGTTCGGAGTGTTATCAATGCGTGGAAGTCTGCCAGGCCGAAGCCATTGACCATAACATGAGGGAAGAAACCCTTGAACTTAACGTGGGATCAATCCTGTTTTCTCCCGGATTCGAGACCTTTGACGCGACTCTCAAGGCGGAATACGGCTACGGCCGATACGATAACGTTATAACGAGCCTCGAGTTTGAACGTATTCTCTCCGCCTCGGGTCCCACCACGGGACATGTTGTCAGACCCGGAGACCACAAGGAACCGAAGAAAATCGCGTGGATCCAGTGTGTGGGATCAAGGGATGCCACGCTGAAAAGAGACTACTGCTCGGCCGTGTGCT
>JALXAI010000155.1 GCA_026992215.1 Desulfobacterales bacterium
TGCGATCCACCGGTATGTAAAGCTTGTCCTCGTTCTGGTACTCGATAACCAGAAAATCATTGCTTATCCCGTCCACCGTTATGTGTTCAATACCCCGGTAGATCCCTATTCCATGATCTATGTGAACAACCGGATCTCCGGAAGCAAGGTCTTTAAATGAATTGATGAACTCGCCGGAGATGCTTTTTTTCCTCGGCCTTCTCGGTCTTGTCCCCAGGATTTCTTCCTCGGTTATTATTGCAAAACCTTCGGTAGCCCATGTAAACCCGCTGTCGAGATAGCCTTGCATAACTTTCACTGCTGTGGATTCCCACGAAAGCGAACCGAAAGGCTCGGCCGTAAACTGAGTTGACAGGCCGTAGTTTCGAAGCAGTTCCGCGAATCGCCTGGCCTGCTCTTTCGTGCTGCACACCACGAAAGAGCTTATGCCTTCCGCTTTCAGTAAGTTGAGCTTATTGGCCAGCGGCTCAAGGAAACGCTCTCTTTTGCTGTAATTCCTGAACGCGTCAGCGAGATCCTGGTTGTCAATGGTTTCCATCCGGAGCTTTACCGAGTCTTTACTTTCTTGCTCGTTATACAGGGTAAAGCCGTTTTCCACGACCTGCCAGCCGGACAGCTCGGAACATATTTTTTCCGGTCTTTCCAGGAAAGCTTCGGGAGGTGGTGCCCATTCTTCTTCGTAAAGCTTTTTTTCGAAATCCTTCCGGGCACTTTCCCACTGTTCCGTGATAGCCTTTATGTTCTGCCCGGGGTCAGTATGGACGATGATCAAATCAGAAGGGAAGAAGTCGGTTAGTTTTCCCGGGGAATCATAAAAAAAGGATATCAGCCTCTCTATACCGATAAAGTGTGACCATTCTTCTATCTTTCCCAGCCAGGAATGCTGGGAAGAAGTTCCGGGATTTAACTCTCTGAAGCTGTCAAAGAGCCTTTTTCGCACCAGGTCTTTGTTGGCGAGACGCTTGTGCCGAGCTTCGTCGAAGCAGAGGATAATCTCGCTGGCCGGCAGTATAATGACGTCTTCCAGCCTGCTTACCGATTTTTGTGAAACCGGGTTAAAAGACCTGATGGTATCCACGGTGTCACCGAAAAATTCGATTCGCACCGGGTAGTTGTAAAGAGGCGGAAATACATCGAGGATTCCGCCACGTATGCTGGCATCGCCCGGTTCTTCAACAAGGGCGGATACGTAGTATCCACGGCTTACAAGCTGGTTTACCAGATCATCACGGTCTATTTCCTCGCCTTCCACGACGTACTCGATGTTTTCAACCAGGACATTTTTCGGAATGGTAAGCTCCGGAAGCGTCGCACCGCTTGTTACAAAAACCTTGCCACGGGCGGAACTGTGTAACAGGTACAGAGTTTCAATGCGTTCTTTTATCGATCGAAAGTGGGTAGTTGAGTAAAGCAGGGATCCCTCCATGATGGGGGGTATCCTGTGTACGGGATGTTCGAGTAGCGTGGTGTCTTTATCTCGAGCGGACGGGATGAAAAATTCCAGCCTTTCACGATAAGCCCGCGCTTCCTTTTCAGATGGTGCCACAACGAGCACGGGACGCTTCAATTGCCTCGTTATTTGGGAGACAGCGTAAGCCAGGGCAGAAGGGGTGAGCCCCGTTACAGAAACGTGTTTTACGCCCCTGTTTAAATATGACAGAAGGTCTTCCAGGGTTCGAACTTTTTTCGAATGCTCCGACCTAGTGTACTGAATCGCAAGGTTATTCATATTATTGCTGGTGGCTTTCCGGGCTTATGTCCTGGCAAAAATGCCATTTCCGGGTGCATTAGCATGTTGCATATCCCTTGTGTGTGCCTGTCCCAATTCGCGTTGAAAGGTAACCGATAGAGCCTGGAATGTAAAGATTTTTAATTGACAATGCTGCCTCCTCTTTATAGAGAATATCTCTTATCGAGCGGTTTTGTATTTCTTGTAAAATCCACGAGGAACAATCGATGGAAAACACCCGGTTCTCGGCAAACGAAATAAGTCTTGTTGCCCTCTTTGCGGCCCTAACGGCCGTGGGAGGTTACATCAGGTTGCCGATCCCGTATGTCCCCCTAACGTTACAAACGTTAATGGTAATGTTT
>JALXAI010000156.1 GCA_026992215.1 Desulfobacterales bacterium
GGTCAAAAAGTTGATGGACAAAATAGTTTGTTTGCTCCGGAGATAAATTATCAGACGGGAGGAAAGCATTGATTTCGAGTATGACGGCGTATGGTAGAGGTGAGATTTCAACGGAGGCCGAAAAGGTCCTGGTGGAAGTAAGGGGAGTAAACCATCGTTTCATGGACATCCATTGCAGGTTGTCGCGCGTTTACGCGAGCTGGAACGAGAGAATAAGAAAGATTGTTCAGGGGAGCGGGATAAAAAGAGGGCGCATCGAAGTGATGGTTCAGATAGAGGAAAACCCTGAAAAAATTGATCGTCCCCTGCTCAACGAGGCATTGGCGGGAAATTATCTGGCGGCACTGAAAAAGCTGTGCCTGGAACTGGGTATAGATGATTCTCCCAGGCTGAGAGATCTGTTGCTGATAAGGGAGATCTTTGACGTGCCGGAAGAAGAAGACAGAACGGAGAAACTGTGGGAACTTGTGGAGACGGCGCTCGGGGAAGCTCTTGATGAGTTCGTGGAAATGAGGAAGGTTGAAGGGGAGAACCTGGCGAGAGATATCCGCGAGAGATTGACGAGGATTAAGTCTTTGCTTGGCGAGGTAAAACTTCACTCACCGGCTGTGGTGGAGCATTACAGGGAGCGTCTCAGGAAAAAGATCCAGGAGCTTGTGCCGGAGGACCGGTTTGATGAGACGAGGTTTCTTCAGGAAGTTACCATATTTGCGGATCGATGCGATATTACCGAAGAGCTTGTTCGGGCTGAAAGCCACGTGGGGCAGTTTCTGGAAATTCTTGAAAAAGGGGGAGTCATCGGCAAAAAGATGGAGTTTTTGCTTCAGGAACTCCACAGGGAAATAAATACCATCGGCTCCAAGGCAAACGACGTTAACATAGCGGCTCTAGTGGTGGAAATGAAAAACGAAGTGGAGAAGATACGTGAACAGGTTCAAAACATAGAATGACGGAACGTTTTAATTTTTACGCTATTTCCATCTGTTATGATTATTATGGAACCGTTTTTGCGGGTTGAATACCATGCCTTTTCTAACCCCAAAAAGGTGCCTTTTTCACATAATCCGGGAGCGTATGGAGTAAACACGGCTATCCCTGGATTAATGAGCTTAATCATCCGGCCGGTCACTTTATCGTCCGGTAGTTTTCCGTAAAAAATAACAACTTTTTTGCTTGCGGTGTCTTTCTCTATCTCTTCGGGTCCTACTTTCCCCGGTGGCAATTGGTACGGCAAAAGGTACAGGGCTGTTTTCTTGAATTTCAACCGTAGTGCCATGTAGAAAAAGTTGAAGTACGGAGGCTCCGGAGCCCAATGCACGTCGTGAAGCGATGGTGATAATACCCGGATACCCACTTTCCCGATCCTGACATTACGAAAATCGGGCAGTGTTCGTTTAATGCAATGCCTTTTCTTCAGGTTTCTGAAAGTCTCCCTGAAGGCGTTGCCCCTCAGCCCCACTCCGCTGTTCCACAACTCCCTTATCACGAAGCTTTCCGCGACAAATGGGAGCGAAGAACACCTCGGGTAGATGGATGCCAGCAACAGGTAATCGATGGTCTTTATCTTTCTGTGCCAGAGAAAAGGGGCAATGACGTGTTTTCCGATATTGAATGTGGACCAGGAGTAGTTTCCACCTTCAACAAGCATCCGGTGTCCGGTCGGAAAGCGTATCAACATGGTGGCGCCCCTTCCCACGTCCAGTACAGTCACCTCCAGCGTACCTTTTCTGCCAGTGACTGGTGGTTTGCCACCCCGGTATGTCAGTAAAACGATCGAAACAATAACGAGAGCCAAGGCGGGCAACTTCTTGTTAAGGGAAATCCTGGCGAAGAGAACGAAGCCCAGAAGATAAAGGAGCAAGACGGAAAATACGGAAAGGTGTGGCAAATATAAAACGCCCGCCCTCAATTCGGAGAGTTTAAGAATTAATTTCAGTGCCAGGTGAAGGGCTCTGGTTCCAGGCCAGATAATAGCGGAGCCGAGCGAAGGGTCGGCGAAAGCTGCTGTTATGGCGAGCAAACCGAGCGGCAGCGCAATAAAGCCGATCAACGGAATCACGAAAAGATTTGCTATGATGCCCATAAACG
>JALXAI010000157.1 GCA_026992215.1 Desulfobacterales bacterium
GGATCTTTTATTTTCAAAATCTTCGGCATAAATCACCTCCTTGAGGCGACTATGCCATAATGTTTCCAATAATGCAATACTAAATACGTTTATTATAGTATTTTGACATGGTTCCTAGAAGCTGAAAATCTTGTTCTGAGGTTAGCTATAGGTTAGCTAAAAAGAAAAAGCACCTGGCACGTCTCTTGCCAAGTGCTTTATTTTCCTGATGGGCCGTCAGGGCCTCGAACCCCGAACCTACTGATTAAGAGTCAGTTGCTCTGCCAATTGAGCTAACGGCCCCAAATCTATTTTAACTGGCACGCCCGGCAGGATTCGAACCTGCGACCTGCGGATTCGAAGTCCGACGCTCTATCCGGGCTGAGCTACGGGCGCATATCTATCCGTTACAAACTTTTTATATTAGATTCCTCGGAGGAAGTCAAGATTTTGTTCCGCAAAAATGAGAAGCGACAGGTTCCGTCGGGATTCGTTACGGAATCCGACAAATTGATAATCCATGGCGAAGCATCCTAGCCGAACAGGTTGGTCCTTAGAGCAATGTATAGAATTCCTAACCCGATCATCATAAGAAAAAATCCCATTATTCTTAAATGATGTGGAGGGGTCTCGACTATTTTGTTTAGAAAATCTTTTATCTTATCCGGAAAAGCAAAGTATGGGAGCCCTTCCACAATCATGACCATTCCGATAACCGATAAGAAATACTTCATATTCGTAACCTTTTGCCGATCGAATCGTATTTCAATTGTCTTTTTAGAATGCGTAACCGCCGTGATGAAAAGCACGTTTCAAATTAACCTTGAGTTAATTGGGACTCCTGTCTAAGATATAGTACCGATTGAATACTTTTCAAGGGCTATTTTTTACAGGAGTCGTTATGAGCTGGACAAGAATTGAAATAGACCTGGACGCGCTGGCACATAATTTTAACGTCCTAAAACAACGGCTGGCAGGGGCGACCGAAATAATGGCCATTGTAAAGTCAGACGCTTACGGGCACGGAATGATCCAGGTTGCCAGGCGATTAAGGTCTGAAGGGGCGGGGTACTTTGGCGTAAGCAAGTTAGGGGAAGCCTTGGAGCTCAGAGATGCAGGGATTTCGAATCCAATTCTTGTGCTTCTAGGAATTGAGCCCGCGGAAGTTGAAGCGGCGCTGGAACACGGTATCATTATCACTGTTTATCGGGAAGAAATGGCAAAAGCGATTTCTGAAGATGCCATTAAACGCGGCATGAAGGCCAGGGTTCACGTAAAAGTTGATACAGGTATGAATCGCCTGGGGGTTCCCTACGGGAGTTCTTTTGATTTTCTAGACAAGGTTAAAGAACTTGAAGGACTCGAAGTGTGCGGACTTTTTTCTCACTTTTCCGTCGCCGACGAAGCCTCGGCCGATGACAGGGATTTCACGTATGCCCAGCTGACTCGATTTAAGGACGTTGTCGACTACTCGAGGAAAATAGGGTTGCCGATTACTCATTTTCACATGGCAAACAGCGCAGCGCTGATAGCCCTGCCTGAAGCGCACTTCCAGCTGGTGCGACCCGGGATTGCCCTTTATGGTGGCTATCCTTCAAGTTATTTCACCGAGGCAGTTGATCTCCGGCCCGTGATGAGCCTGAAGACGAAGATAATTCACCTCAAGACCATCCCTTCCGGCGAAGATATTGGCTATGGTCGCACTTACACAACGAGCAGGGAAACCCTGGTTGCCACAATCCCTGTGGGCTATGACGACGGTTACAGCAGGTTGCTGTCATCGAGAAGCGAAGCGCTGGTGAGGGGAAAGCGGGTACCCGTTGTGGGAAGGGTATCAATGAATATGATCACTCTCGATGTATCAGAAGTTCCGAACGCAAGTGTAGGGGACGAGGTTGTTCTCCTGGGCAAACAGGGAAATGACCGGATCACCGGCGAAGAGCTTGCCGAAAAGTGCGGCACCATAAACTACGAGGTTTTTTGTAATCTGGGAAGCTTGCGAAAGAAAGTTTTTATATCTTCCGGGGATAGGTAACTCCCGTGGGATTTGAGCCAGAAGGGGATGCCACTTTTGCCATACGGATGTTACCAACCAAGGGTGTGACGAGGTCCCGGGGTATAAAGAGCTTTCCGATCATGTCATATTCCCCAGAACGGAACCACCTTCTGCGGAATACCCCCAGAGTCACCTGCCGACATCAGGCGCCGTCGTGCTGAGCCTGGATCACGGGCACCGCGGGAAAAAGCCCAACTTTCAGCATTTTTATATGGATAACGAATAACCGAATATAGTTATGGCGTCAGCAGTCCTGGCTTTCGTCTTGTTTCAGCAGAAATACTTAAGTGCCGCTTTAGGATCAAGCTCCTCCACCTTGCCGCCTATACTGAAATGAAGCGTGGAGGAAACGTTACGGTCGAAAACCTTTCCCACCTGTATCAGGGGACGGGGCAGCATAAAAAATATATCGTCTCCGAAGTCGAGTACTATGTCAAAACCGTCTGATTCTTCCAGGATATTGACCATTTTGATGTTGTTTACAAGCCCTTTTCCTCTCAGGAGTCGCTTGCCCCGGGTATCTTCGTAAACTTCAACTGTTACTTGATTCATGTCGAGATGCCTGTTATCTGCTGAAACAAGTCGTGCCCGTTCGACTCTCAATAACCCCAGGGGGAGTGGTACCATGGTTTATACCTCGCTTACGCGAAAATCGGGGTTGCAAATGCGGAAGACCACGAACTTTCGCCTGGTGCTTTCAGGTAAAATTCCATTGTACTTTATTTATTCTGAAATATTTACAACCAGTTTTAGCGTCGTGCTTTCAGGGTATGAAAGCCGTTGAATCAGCGTATTTCTAGCACACTTTGTGTTTTTCTGCTATCGTTAACTTACGGAGGTGGAAATTTTTGGACAGGGTGGTAGCTCAAGACGTGTATCATACGTATTTTGAGGGGACCTATCTGGGCAGAGAGGTACTCAGAGGGGTGTCCCTGGAGATTCGTAAATCGGAACTGGTGGTCCTGGTGGGTGCAAACGGAGCAGGCAAAACAACCCTTGGTAGAATTCTTGCCGGTCTACTACAACCTTCCCGTGGCAGGGTGTATCACTCGAGTTGCCTGCTATACGAGCAATCATCAAAAAAGCAACCTTCGGGCCTGACAGTGGGGTTTGTTCACCAAAAGCCCGAACAACACTTTTTTTCGAATACCGTTCACGACGAATTAATGTGGAGAAGCGATAAGAGCTCGAGCAGCTACGGAATTGATCCTTCCTGGTTTGAGAGGGTGTGCACGATTCTTGGTGTCAACCCGGAGAAAATCGGTAATCGCTCCCCGTTTCTCCTGAGCAGCAGCGAACAGCGAAGAGTTGCGCTTGCCGGATTTTTTATCCACCTGCCAGACATTTTGATTCTGGATGAACCGCTGGCATATCTTTCGAAGGACGATTCCGGAAAGGTTACTGACATGGTAATGGAATCCCTGAGCGCAGGAACCGGGGTGCTTGTTTTAAGTCACCGGTTAACTCCCTGGGAAAACATCGCAGAAAAAGCGGTCCTGCTGAAAGAGGGCAGGATCACCGGCTTCAATGGACCGGAGTCGCTTGAACCGGTAGCCTAGCATCTTTCCAGGCCGTCCAACCGTTTGGCAGCACGAACACATTCAGGTAGCCCCTTTCCATCAGGGCGAGTGCGAGATCACGGCTCAAGTGGCAATGCTTGCCGTCGCAATATGTTATGATGACGGTGTCCCTGTCGACATCTTTCATCACGGATGGAAAGAGCCTGTCAAATTCTTCGTACGGCAGGTTTTTCGCCCCGGCAATGTGACCCAGGTCGTAGAATTCTTTAGGCCTTGCATCGATAAATATCGCTTCGTGGCTGTAAAAAAGCTCTTTTGCCTCTTCAAGCGAGATTGTAAGATCATCCGCCTCCCGGTTAAATTTCGGTGTTTCGTGGCTGGACGATTCTGTAAAAAGGGGCAGGGGGTTTTCGCGGAGCCGGTTTGAAATTATTCCGAGCAGTACCGCTACAGCAACAATCACGGCCGACTGCCATGCTATTTTTAAGAAAAGTCCACTTCCATGCGAAGGGTGTTTCTCTTTCATGGAGAGTTACTCGTGGAACATTACGGGTGTACCTTCTAGCCTGTCTTCGGATACAGAGAGTAAAGGAATCTCGACCCCGGAAATAAGCGGGAGAAAAACCCAGGTCTTTTATGAATGACATCACGAATTTTCCTCGGTGTCAATACCTTTGAGTTAGGGTTGTGCCGATGAGGCAGGAAAGGGTAATATCCGCGCATGGTTTGGTTATTAAATGTTCCGGGATGGTTATGGCCGGAAATGTATGTTCCCGTTTCGTTTCTTGCTGATACCGATGGCATCGAAAAACTGTCGGATGAAACCGAGGCAAGAACTGAACCGGAGTACCCGCTGTTTTTCTCTGGCACGGGTATGAGTAAATGTTGCCCTTTCCCGGTTTTAAGAAGCGAAGACAGGTCGTTGGCCTGGCAAATTATCAGGGGATCAGTGCCGTACTCGGTGGCAATGGAATAAAGGTTTTCACCGGATTTCGCGTAGTAATGTGCAAACGACCAGTGGTCTCCCGGCAGTATACAACCATGGTGGCTCAAGTAACGTTTTATGGAATCTTTGGGCAGACGCAACCTGTATCCGATATCACCTGCATATATCTGGTTACCGAGAAGTTCGGGATTTAATTCCTTCAGTTCGCTAAGCCTTACCCCAATCCACCTCGCAAAGCTCCTGATGTTGATGTCTCCGCTTACGAGGATGTCTTCGAAACTAAATACCGGTCCGGCCGGAGTAGTGTTGAATCCGTACTTTTCGGGAGTTCTGGCAATGGCAATTGCAGCAATTATTTTCGGTACATAGTTCCTTGTCTGTCTCGGAAGTGCTTTCCGTTCCGACAATTTCCAGAAATCCCTTGTTCCGTATCTCTTCATGGCCCTTAAAACGGTTCCCGTTCCGGCATTGTAAGCTGCGAGAGCCAGGTACCAATCACCAAAAAGATCATAGAGGTCGGAGAGATACGTCGCTGCGGCAATGGTGGATTTTACCGGATCCCTTCGTTCATCAAACCAGTACGAGTATTTCAGGCCGTAGTGCTTGCCGGTAGCCCTGGTGAATTGCCAGATGCCCACAGCGTTGGCGTTGGATCTGGCCACAGGGTGGAACCCGCTCTCCACGAGTGCCACGTAGACCAGGTCTTCCGGTATACCTCGTTCCCTGAATATTTTTTTCATCAGCGGCAGGTATTGCTGGGCTCTCGATAGTCTGCGCTGGAAGTCAAGCCTGCGGCTTTTTTCGTACAAACGGATAAACCGCTTCACTTCGTTATTGTACGTGATCGGGAAATGACTTCGAGGATTGCTGGACTTGATTGGGTGCTGTGGTTGTTTTTCATTCGCGGATGGCGAAATCGGTCTGGAATGCTCTTCGCCGGCATCTCCGGTTAGTACTTTCCACGCCCTGTGCCAGAAGGCTATGAATGGGTTTTGAGCTTTTGTGCTGCCAGCCTGCTTGGCACGATGGGCCTTCGTTGACCCTTGTTTACTCCATGCCGCACCTGCGGCACTCTTGTTGACTGCATTATTACCCGCACACCCGGCAATCACGAAACATATGCACCCGCATACAATCAAAACCCTTTTCAAAAGGGGCAAAACCCCTTTAGGGAGTGCAGGTTGTAGCTTTTCTATCGTTTCCATTTCCCTAACCCTGAGCCATAAATTCTTACAGCTCGGTCCTCGTCTCCTTTCAAAACCGCCATTATGTTAACCAGAAAATTCAAAATGTCAAGGTATATTAGATTATAGCTGTGCTTTCAGTATGTTATGTGTGTGCTCGGATTCGCCCTGCTAAGCGGTTCGAAGGTTTTTAGCTGCAAGTGGCTGGTCATTCTAATGAAGATGGAATGGTCCCTCAACCGGACTGAATGAAACAGGTAGAACAAGAAATTTGTCTCGTATCGATTTGTTTACAATATCTTTGAGGTATCATTTATTAGGAACTCCTGGCGAGGGGTTGATTCCGGCGGGATATTACTCGATAATGTTCTTCGGGGAAACCGATTAAAGTGGTAGCCTGGCTCTGAGTTGACTTTACCGAAAATGCTTGACAAACTGCAGGCCATCTTTATACTTACCAATTTACCTTGGTGATCGGAAAAGGGAATGTTAATAAGGATTGACGAGATACCCAAAGCGGGGCTCCAGATTCATTTGCATAGAAAGCCGGAGTGGTTCAGGGAATTTATCAACCCTGAGGATATTATAGCCCCGGAACTCATAAAACCGCTGAATGTTGATCTGGAAATCGTAAAAGAAAAGAATTTTTTTAAGGTAAAAGGGGTCGAGAGAGGTAATTTCAGGCTCCTGTGCCATCGCTGCGGAGAGCCTTTCGAGTACTTGCTTGAGGAATCTTTCGAATTTGTGTTGGTGGCGCAGGAATTTTCTCCAAAGGAGGAAGAGGTCGAGCTATCTCCGGAAGAAATGGATTACGAGTTTTTCGATGGCGAAAAAATAGATGTGGAAAAAATCCTCGTGGAACAGATATTTTTAGCCATGCCTCAAAAAATATTGTGCCGGGAGGACTGCAGGGGATTATGCCCGCAGTGTGGTGCAAACTTGAATACAGAAATGTGTAGTTGTAATCAGGTTCGTGTCAATCCGATGTTTCAGGCGCTGGCGAACTGGAAACCATCTCGCTCGGAATAGACATCTGAACTGATTAATTAAGATATAAATGCTAGCAAAGGAGTATATTTCTCATGGCTGTACCCAAGCGGAAAGTATCGAAATCAAGGCGAAACAAGAGGAGAACTCACCAAAAGCTCAAAACGGTAAACCTGATCATTTGCCCTCAGTGCAGTGAACTTCATATGCCTCACAGGGCATGCCCTGAGTGCGGAAGGTACCGGGGCAAGGAAATTATTGAATTCAGGGAAGAGTAGAGGGAAAAGTTTCAGGTATGGGAAGGATTGCCTTAGACGCAATGGGAGGGGACTTTGCCCCCCTTGCTATTGTTGAAGGAGCGATAACGGCAACGGAAAAGAACGATGATGAAGTTGTCCTGGTTGGCGACCGGAGATTCCTGGGTCACCTGGTTGTTCCCGGACGTACTCAAAAGTCGATTCAAATCGTTGATTGCCCTCATTTCATAAGGATGGATGAGCCCGGCTCCAGGGTGATTCGCGGAAATAAAGAGTTCTCGGTGGCTCGTGCCATGGA
>JALXAI010000158.1 GCA_026992215.1 Desulfobacterales bacterium
TTCACCATCACCATTTTCCCATAAACCTGGAAGCACTTCGAGCCGATATCAGGTTTGTCTATTTTTCGGAACAGGAGGCCATTCGGATAGGCGAATTCGATATAGCCAGCATGCCGCTGCATCATCCTGGGATATCTTATGCCTACAGGATCGGAGATGGCAAATCATCCGTCGTTTATGCCACAGATGGTGAATATCGTGATCTGACGGAAGAGGCCCTTCAAAACTACCTTAACTTTTTCAAAGACAGTCAGCTCATCATTTTCGATTCGCAGTTTACCCTGGAAGAAACCATGAGAAAAGAGGGATGGGGACACAGTTCATCGCTGGAGGGTGTCGATTTTGCCCTCAAGTCAAACATCAAAAGGCTCGCTCTTTATCACCACGAACCTTCCTACGATGATTTTAAGCTAAGGGAAATAGTGGAAAAAACCAGGCGATACTTCAAATTGATCGGAAACGGCAAAACACTCGACATAGTGCTCGCTCAAGAAGGCATGGAAATAGAAATCTGATGATTCTTCGCGAAGCCTCCGGTATTAAATACTACCAATTTTCTTTGTTAAATCGCTATCCTTTTCTCTTCCAGGGTTTTTTTTCGCGCCATGGAGGTTGTTCGCGTCCGCCCTATCACTTTTTAAACGTTGCGTTTACGGTAGGAGACGCTGACCGGGATGTCGAACGAAACATCGACGGAATAAAGAAAATTGCACGAGCGAAAGAAATAGTCTCTGCAAAGCAGGAACATGGTTGCAATATTATTATAATTGACAAGAATTATCTTAAAACATACGATCGGAGAAGTCCGCCGGTGGCTGATGCCATGGTTACCGCACAGGAGGGTATAGCCCTGATGATTAAGGTAGCAGATTGCCAGGCTCTTTTCCTGCTTGATCCCATAAAGAGAGTAGTTGCAAACGTACACTGTGGCTGGCGTGGAAACGTGAAAAACATTATTGGAAAGACAGTGAGCGTCATGAAAAGCGCTTTCGGAACTGATCCGCGCGACCTTGTGGCCACGATTTCGCCCTCGCTTGGTCCGTGCTGTGCGGAATTCAGAGACTACTCGACGCTTTTATCCCCGTTTTTCGAAAAATTTAAAATTAAACAGAATCATTTCAATTTCTGGGAAATCAGCAGGAGCCAGCTCCTTGAAAGTGGTGTGGCAGAACCGAACATAGAGCTTGCCGGAACCTGTACCGTTTGCAATTTTAAGGATTTCTTTTCATACAGGAAAGAAAAGGTGACCGGAAGATGCGCAGCGGTGGTAATGCTTAAAAATATTCGTTAAAGGTTGATTAGATATGGCAATTTTCCGGCTTAAAGCGACAATATTGAAAAACGCCGAAGTAGCGCGGGGTATCTGGGAGATGAAGCTTCATGCTCCTGAAATCGCCTCCGGTGCATATGCGGGACAGTTCGTGATGCTCAGGGTGCGCGACGAACTAACGCCCTTGCTTAGGCGTCCGTTTTCGTTTTGCAGATTGGATGTCTCCGCGGGTACCTTCGATATTCTTTACAAGGTGGTAGGGCAGGGTACCATGATAATGACACGATGTACCCCGGATCAAACCATTGATGTGCTGGGCCCCCTTGGCCGCGGATTCAGTCTGCCACCCGAAAATTGCAAAAAGATATGGCTTCTGGCAGGCGGAATCGGTATCGCGCCGTTTTTTGAATTGCTTGACTGGTTAAGACGGGAGAAAAAAGGTCTTGATGTCACACTTTTTTACGGAACATGCACCGGAGAAGAACTCGTCGGGTACGATTTTTTTGAAAATAACGGTTGCAGGGTAAACATATGCACTGATGACGGTACCTGCGGCTTTCACGGTTTTATAACCGATTCCGTGGAAGCCACATGCACCCTGACGAGCGTTCCCGACTATTTCTATTCATGTGGTCCGGGTCCCATGCAACGCAGGGTTATCGACTGGGCAAGGTGTAACAATGTTTACGGACAGGTTTCCATGGAAACTACCATGGCCTGCGGAGTCGGGGTTTGCCTGGGGTGCAGCGTTCCGGAATCGTTTTTTGCCCCCGCAGGAGATTCCGGCCGTAAGTATCTTCGTGTGTGCAGGGAA
>JALXAI010000159.1 GCA_026992215.1 Desulfobacterales bacterium
TCGTTTCCTTCTCCCGTTATCCTGTATAAACCGAATGCTTTTGGTATCAGAGGGTTGAACAGTGTGATAGGAGAATGGGTGCTTGGAGGTCAGGGAGGGGTCTCTTCGAGTTACAGGGATTTCGAGAATTTCTACGTGGTCGGTGGTTTTGAAAAGAACCAGGGTGAAAACGGAAAGATTCCTTCCATAGTCAAGCGGCACCCCTGGGAAGCTTTTGAAGAGGTCGGTTTTCGATGTGCCGCTGACATTGAACGTATTGTTAAGTAGGCTATTTCGCGTTTTTCATTCGTTCTAAGTATTTATCAACATCCAGTGAACACCTGAAGCCTACTTCCTCGAAGGCCTCCCAGGGTTCTCTTCTAAGTGGTTTTCCCAGGACTTTGTTTTTCCGTGATGGATTGATGGCGTTTCCCATTATCACGAACCGTGGCGTTTTCTCTCCCAATTGGCTCCGGGAACTTGTCTGAACCCATTCGCTGATGTTTATATTTAAGCCTCTTATGCCATACGTGTTTGCGGGGTAAAGTAGAACCGGAGTCGGAAAAGGCAACTCCCGGGGCTTGGTGGGTGTTTTGGTGGAAATGTTCTCTTTTGCTGTCAGATTCCTCATCATTTCCATGTGCATATCCATGTGGTAGTCTTCCTGGTAGCACCAGGAGGCAGTGCAAGGCTCTCCAGAACTTGGAGAGACTCCCGCTTGGTTTACGGTTCTCTTTCGAGAAGTTTTGTAAATTCCGAAAACATAGGCGAAAGCCCATTCCTCAACCGTGGGGAGGCGCTTTCCGTAATAATCCGCGTAGGCAGTGGCTCCCAGCGCGCTTACCCTGACCACGGGGCAGGAAGCGTGAGCCGGGTTGCTTATGAGAAATTTCCCGGACCGGTATGTTATTGGCTCGTAACCGGCCTTGACTTCTCCAAGCAGTAACCACACATCGTCACCTTTTTTGACCACTCCGTTTTCTACTGTCAGTTCGGTAACCATCGAGTTCAGAAAGTCCACGAATTGATGGTTTGTTACAGGAGTCTCGTCCAGGTAAAAAGGCTTAACGGTAATTGTTTTATTAACACCGGTGCCAAAAATTCCTGATGTTGAAAGGATTCCCCGGGGTATAAGACGAAGTTTCGAGCCGTCTTTACCCTCGATTATCGGTGGAAGGTTACCAGCACTCTTGGCCTCTTCTTTCGGATTTGATGTGTTTTCGACGGTTTTTTCTGCTAGCGGTTTCTCGATACCTGTATTCTTGGAGTGGAGACCCTGGTGCTTGAAAAGCCTGTGGCCGAACCAGTATAGGGCTATGAGCAAAACTCCGGCTGCAACTGTTGACGCGATGAGGATTTTTTTGGCGGAACTCTGCCTGGCTCTTGTCCCGACCTCGCAAACAGGCCGATTTTTTGTTTCCCACTCTTCTATCGCCGCCTCCAGCCTTTCCCGCATCTCCGTGACAGACTTCATACGCGCTTTTTTGTCCTCGACCGTTGCTTCCCTGATAATTTTGTCCAGTTTCCTGAAGAATTCGGTGTCCGGATTTTCCATTCCAACCGTCTTAAATGGGATGGATGTTGGTTTTATTTTCCCCGTAATTGCCTCAAAAAGTATTTTACCCAGAGCATAGATATCGGTTCGTTCGTCTGTTCTCTTGAAGTCGAGGAACTGTTCAGCGGCCATGTAAGCCGGGGTACCCTTCATGTCTATGGATTGGGTTACCGACGCTAACATGCAGGATCTCGCCAGTCCGAAGTCAGTGATTTTGGGTATGCCTCTGTCGAGTAGTATGTTCTCGGGTTTGATGTCCCTGTGAATCGTCCCAAACTTGTGAAGCTCCTCCACGCCGTCCAGAACAGGCATAAAGTAACTTCTTATCCAGTTAACCACCGCTTCTTCGTTGGGATAAAATCCTTCTTCAGGCATCGTTGCCCGAAGCGTGCTTTCCGGAATATATTCCATTACAATGTACTCGAGCACCGTTTCTTTGTCTCCGTCCCGGAACCCGAAGGAACCATAGTCGTAGATCCCCAGCACGTTGGGGTGACGTACCTGTGCCATGGCTTTGACTTCGTTTCGGAACCGCATCAATCCCTGCTC
>JALXAI010000160.1 GCA_026992215.1 Desulfobacterales bacterium
TTCCCGGAAATAGTTCTTGAACGGCCTGTGCCATCACATGAGAAGCGCTGTGGCGGAGAATATCCTTTCCTTCCTCCGAATCCGACCGTACTCCCTCCACTTCCGCGTCTGTCTCAAGCGGGCTGTTCAGATCCACCAGGCTCCCATTTACTCGCGCCGCTACGTAGAGACCATTTTTACTACCAACAAAAGAACTTATTATCTCCCTAAGAATCGTACCCCTGGGAAATTCCTTCTCGGACCCGTTCTCAAACTTAACCTTGACAGTTTCCATCGCCAACATTCTCTCCTAGTTTTCAGCGTTGTCCTGAGTTTGCCGAAGGATAGCAATCTAAAAAAAAAGCACCTTAGGAGACCGATCCGAAGGCGCCCTGGCAGGGATCAACTCACGACTCGACAATTTTTTTTACCAGATTGCAACCGTTATATGATAGATTTTGAATCAATATAGGTTCTTAAGCAAAAAGCAATCGTAATGTTAAACAATCATAAAAAAATGGTAGGCACGGGCGGTTTCGAACCGCCGACTTCTACCGCGTCAAGGTAGCGCTCTCCCCCTGAGCTACGTGCCTCCACACTTATTTAACTTGTATAATCTCTAACAATTCAGAAAAAAACTGTCAAGAGAAAAGAAGAGTTTAGAGAAGTATTGCATTATGAAAGAAAACGCAGGGATCCATATAGTAGCGGGCTTTCCGGGGACCGATTTCGGAAACGAGTTGAAATTCCTCATTGACGAAGTAAGAGTTGGCGGGCTCATATTCTTCAAACATAATTTCACCGAGCCGGTGCAGCTGGCGAAATTGTGTGCAGATGTGCAAAGCCGTGCCTTGAAAGTCCTGGGAAGACCATTATTTCTGGCAGTTGATCACGAAGGAGGAAGAGTACAACGCTTCGGGAAACCTTTCACAATAATTCCGCCCGCATCGGAATCAGGGAAAAGCATCAAAACCGTTTCGGATTATGCAAAGTTAGCCGCAACAGAGCTAAAACTTGTCGGTATCAACATGAATCTCGCGCCGGTAACAGACATAGCTCCTCCGGAACCACACCAATTTCTGGACAAAAGAACCTACGGAAACAATCCGCAAAAAGTTACTTCCTGCATTATTGAAATAATCAGGATATATCTGAGCGAGCACGTAATTCCCACGATAAAACATTTCCCTGGTCTTGGAAACGCGGAAAAGGATCCCCACCTAACGTTGCCTGTTATAAACAGAACCCTTGATCAGATGCTCGAACACGAACTCGTCCCCTTCATCAGGGCAATTGAAGCCGGTGCGCCATGTGTCATGACTTCACATGCCCTTTACCCGGAACTCGACCCGGTTCTCCCCGCAACCCTGTCGGTGAATATACTGGTGGAACTTTTGAGAGAAAGACTTAATTTTTCGGGAACGGTGATTAGCGATGACCTCGAAATGGGGGCAATATCAGAGTTCGGGGATTTTGAATCGGTTGTTCACCTGGCAATGGAGGCTCAAAACGATTTTCTGCTTCTGTGCCACGATATCGATCGGGTAAGTAAACTACCGGAGATATTTTCCGCAAGATCAAGCCGCAAGACTTTTCTGGAGTACCACGAAAAATCTTTTCCAAGGATAAAAAAGTTGTATTCGCTCCTTGACAGGTCCGCGATTCTCCCGGATTTACGAAAGGTGAGGGAGTACTTCGAGTAGTCTTCCGCCTGCCGGAATGTTTCCCCATTGGCTCGTGGCATTTTCAGAATGCTTCCTTTAAGACATGTAACTTTTTTGCGTGTCTTAATTTCGATCTTAATCCCGGTAGTCCAATGCGCGAAGACGATGAAAAGAGCAAGTCCCCTTGAGCGGAGAAAAGTAGATGCTGGGTTTCCTGAAGTATTGCCTGCTTGAGGAGGTTGAGGAAGTTGAGATGGTTGAAATGGTTGAGGAGGTTGAAATGGTTGAGTGCTTTTCTCATTCTACCTTTTTCCCTTGTCCCTTTCGCTTTGTCCCTTGCAGCTTGAATTCCGGAAGGGGCGAAGGGCAGCAACCTTAAGAAGGATAACGGCTGAGCTAGGGGAGCTGAGAATGGAAAAATGGGCTCGTGTGGAATCTA
>JALXAI010000161.1 GCA_026992215.1 Desulfobacterales bacterium
AGATTCGGTCTCACTGGCGCTTTTAGCCAGTATTTTGGTTACGTTGTTTGCTGCGGCCCTGGCATCGGTAATGGAGTCATATATATCTTTCGGCGCCTGGAAGGTTCCGGCAACGAAGATTCCAGGCACAGATGTTTGTGTGGGAGCAAACGAGGAAGTGTCTGCGAACTTACCCTGTGCAAGGTTAATTTTTGTCTTCTCGGCAAGTTCCACGCATTCTTCGGGAGTTTCCATTCCGGTGGCAAGAACGACCATGTCGAATTCGTCTTTTTTGAGTTCCCCACTGGAATCCATGTAAGTGATCTCAAGGTTATCATTTTGAACGGGGGTAACAGTGTGGATCCTACACCTCACCAGGTTTATTCCCGCTTCTTTTGCCTCGTTGTAGTATTCCTCCCAGCCTTTACCGAACGCTCTTATATCCATGTAAAAAAGAGTGGCTTCAAATTCGTCCCCTAGCCTCTTTTTCATTTCGTACGCCTCTTTAAGACTGTACATGCAGCAGACGGCTGAGCAGTGCGGGTTGTCGCTCTTATTAATGTCCCTTGATCCCACGCAAAGCACCCATGCAACTTTTCGGGGAACCTCGCCGTCGGAGGGTCGGACGACCTGGCCATTGGTAATCCCCAGAGCGCTTGCCATTCTTTCGAATTCTTTCCCGGTAATTACGTTCGGCTGGCCGTATGCGAAGATCTGGTTCCTGCCCGGATCAAACAGGTTGAACCCGGGGGCCATCACGATTGCCCCGACATTGAGTTTCTTCTTCGTTTGCTTGGCTTTAAGGTCTATGGCTTCAGCGGGGCAGGCTTTTACGCAGTCTCCGCAGGAACCATCCCTGATAAAGGAACAATGATCCGGATCAACGGTGTATGTCATTGGCACGGCAAAGGGGTGTTCGATATAGATCGCCTTGCGTTTCTCGGTCTGGAAAGCTGAGCTGTCGCTGACGTCTACCGGGCAAACGGAGACACACTTGCCGCAGGCATTGCATGCGTCCTCGTTTACGAAGCGGGCCTTCCGGGACAGGGTAACTGTAAAGTCCCCTGCCTTGCCACTGATTTTTTCAACTTCGGAAAGGGTAAGAATCTCGATATTTGGATTCCACAAGCATCCGTAAGCTTGCGGGTATATCTTGCAGCAAAAACATTCGCCGAAGGTGCGGGAAAGCTGCGGCATCATGCCGCCGATGGTTGATTTTTTTTCCACGAGGTAGACGTAGTAGCCTTCGTCGGCAAGCTGGAGGGCCGAATGAATTCCAGCGACTCCTCCACCTAGAACTAAAACAGCATCGGTATTTTTCTTCTCTGACATTTTCCTTCCCCGTCATGTGAGGTTTTATTTCTTACGCGCATCGTTCCCTTCACTCGAGCGGGTGCCCGGGAAGGACGCGGTGTTGGCTATGGTTTTTTGTTAACGGGGGATCCGGCGTAGTCGGATACCCCTGTCCAGAAAAGGCTAGTCGTTGATATTGTTTAATACTTTGCAAGCTTTAACGGTGTTTTTCATCAGCATGGTAATGGTCATGGGGCCAACTCCTCCGGGTACGGGAGTAATGGCACTTGCAACCTCTTTGGCTTCGTCAAAAGCAACATCACCCTTCAATATTCTTTTCCCTTCCGGTGTTCTCCCAACTTCGTTTACTCCAACATCGATAACCACTGCCCCTGGCTTGATCATATCACCCTTGATATACTCGGGGACTCCAGCTGCAACGATGAGGATATCAGCTCTCTTGGTGTGGAAGGCAATGTCCTTTGTCCTCGTGTGACAGACGGTTACGGTGGCGTTCGCGCCGGGACCCTTCTGAACCAGCATCATGGCGATGGGTTTCCCCACTATATTTGACCTTCCCACCACCACGGCTTCTGCACCTTCCACCTGTGTTCCGGAACGAATCAATAGCTCCTGGATACCAAAGGGAGTACACGGGAGGTAGTTCGCTTCGCCGATCATGAGCTTTCCGACGTTGACCGGGTGGAAACCATCCACGTCTTTGTCCGGATCAATGGCATAGAGAATCTTTGTTTCGTTGATGTGCTTTGGAAGGGGAAGCTGTACAAGGATTCCATGGATCTTGGGGTCCTTGTTATATTTATCGATCAGGCCGAGTAAAGTTTCCTCGGAAATATCGGCCGGTTGATCGTCCTGAACAGAGTAAAAACCGAGTTCATGAGCCGTTTTTTGTTTCGCGCGAACATAGCTCTGGGAGGCGGGATTTTCGCCCACGAGTATCGTTACCAGCCCAGGCACCACACCGTGTTTTTCTTTAAGCCTGGCTACTTCTTCCTTTAATTCCGCTCGAATCTCCTTGGCCACTTCGGCTCCTTTAATTAACTTGGCAGCCATTTCAACCTCCTTTCAAAAAAGCAAGGCAGAGCCTCAGCCCTGCCTATAGGTAGTCACCTTTTTTCCTATAGGCGGGACCGGGCTGTCCCGCCTTTGCAGGTTTATTTAGCAAGCAATGTAACTTTGTTCAAGTTTAGAACAAACCGGTAACTTTCCCTGTCTTGACGTCGACGTCAACTCGACGAAATGCCGGATTGGAGCACGTTCCCGGCATCAAGCTGATGGTACCGGCGCATGGACACAGGAACTTGGCACCGGAGAAAATCAAAACGTCCCTGATCGGCAGAGTCCAGCCCTTCGGCACACCTTTAAGCGCCGGGTCATGGGACAGACTCAGGTGCGTTTTAACCATCATCGTGGCAAAATCGTCGTATTTCGGGTCAGCTTCAAGCATCTTTGCCTTGGCTTCTGCTTCCGGTGTCCAGGTTACTCCATCAGCACCATACACCTCTTTTGCAATCACTTCAACCCTTTGTCTCAGTTTCATTTCCGTGGGATAGAGGAACCTGAAGTCGTTTTCTTCTTCACACGCGTCAAGCACGGCTTCCGCGAATTCAATGGCGCCTTCTCCACCATAACGCCAGTGGTTGGATTCGGCTGCCCTTGCGCCGGCTTCTTCTGCTGCTTTCTTGACCAGCGCCACTTCAGCATCGGTGTCAGTATGGAACCTGTTGACGCAAACAACAGGATTAATTCCTGCTTTCCTGATGATGTTGATGTGATGAATCATGTTGGGAAGACCCTTTTCCAGAAGTTCGAGGTTTTCCTTATTGTATTCTTCCGGCAAAGGCAATCCTGCCACAACCTTCGGCCCACCACCGTGCATCTTGAGAGCCCTGATGGTAGTGGTCAATACTGATACATGAGGCTTCAGGCCGCTGAAACGGCATTTTACGTTCCAGAATTTCTCGAAACCGATATCCGCGCCGAAACCACTCTCTGTTACGTGGTAGTCAAACATCTTAAGCCCGATTCTGTCACCGATGATAGAAGACTGGCCTACGGCGATGTTTGCAAAGGGACCGGCGTGAATCATAACCGGCTGATATTCTACGGAGCAGCACAGGGTCGGATTGATTGTATTTCTCATCCATGCTGTCATGGCGTTGCCGACTTCCAGATCCCTCGTGGTGACCGGGTTTCCTTTCTTGTCAAAAGCCACCGTTATGTTGTTGAGCCTTTCTTTCAGGTCGGGCAAATCTCTGACTATGGAAAGAATAGCCATTAACTCAGATGAAACTGCAATTCCGAACTTGGACTGCATGGTGAAGCCGTCATAACGACCACCCAGACCGATGACAATATTTCTCAATGCCTGGGCGCAGAAATCAATGATCCAGCCCATTTCCACGCGGGTGGGGTCAATGTTCAAACGACGCATCTTGGTTAACCTTTCAAGCTGCTCATCGTCGTAGTTGCGCTCATGCTGCATTCTAGCCGTCAGGGCAACCATGGCAAGGTTATGGGCGTTCATAATGTCATTGATGTCCCCGGTTAACCCCATGGAGAATTCCGTCATGGGTATCAACAGCGAGATTCCACCACCAGCCGCTGTTCCTTTGATGTTCATGGTGGGACCACCCGATGGCTGCCTGAGACAACCACCAACATTTTTCCCGAGTTTCCCAAGACCTTCAATCAACCCCAGGGAAGTGGTGGATTTCCCTTCACCCAGAGGAGTGGGAGTAATAGCCGTGACTTCAATATATTTCCCGTCGGGTCTGTCTTTAAGACGCTCAATTATTTTCATGAAATCGAGCTTGCAAAGTCTGCCCATCGGAATAATTTCATCTTTCTCAAGCCCAAGTTTCTCCTGCCATTCCCAGGGGGTGGGCATATTTTTCTCTGCTTCTTCCGCTATTTGCCAATCTGCCATTTTGGTTGGATCATACTTAGCCATGCTCTTCTCCTCCACATTTAATTATTTTTTGTTGCTTTAAAACCAGATTCACTACCGAAACATCCTTGGATGGCGAAGCTTCCCACCTCCTCCCTTCTTCCTATTTTAAACCCACAATGTTTAAATGGGTTATTTCCTTTGAAATGAGAAATCACAATGCAAAGGATTGTGATACTTTTCAAAAACTACCCGGTTTGCCTGAACGAAGGACAAAATTCTCAAAAAGTTACACCCTGCCTGATCTGAGCGCTGACACAGTCCGAAGACAGGGCAAATGTTAAATCTTCTGTCAAGCTATACCTTGCTTTCACTTGTCGAGTAAAAAAAATATTTCACATAATCACGCCTACATTAAATGAGAACCGAGTCGATGTCAAGGCAAAATGCATCTGTATACCCTAGTATAATCAGGGAATTTTGGGCTTAGCGACTTCAGGTTTCCCTAGCAATTTTGTGTGGAAAAGTATTTGCTCGATTTTTATGAACTTTTTTCAACAAAGTATTAAAATAAATTTAATATGTTTGACATTTTTACCGGTATTATACTATTAAGCTGATCTTTTTAATATTAAACCGGTAAGGGTTTTTATATGCGTTAAGTTGTTTTTGAAGGCATTGTCGGGAATTCGCTGCTTTTGCAGCCAGCTGCCGACATTTTCTTGTAAATAGGTAACAAAGAGGTTTTCCCATGAAGGGGGAGCTTTTTTTCGAAAATGTGAGGCTTGAAAAGGACGTATACTATTTTTTGTACGTTGGTGAAATCAAGGGCTACTGCTTGAATCAATTTCTCAGGCTTTCTCTGGAAAAGGTTAAAAAGAAGCCGGTTGACTTCATAGCTGTTATTCCTGATATCTGGACCGATTACTCGTATCCCAACCTTGTGGTTTTGAACCCGGATGCCATGGAATTGATGAAAGGGGCGAGGGGGAAGGTTCATATCAGGATGCCGGGGCGAAGGTTTGCGGCGGTGGTGGCCTCGCATCCCTACATCCGGGAGCTCGTGGAAACCTTGGTCAACCGGCAGGGTGAGCTGTACTTGCACATGTTCCAGACTTTTCCCGAGATGACCCTTGCTCGTCACCCCCGTGTTAAGCTTATAGGTCCGGATCCCGAACTTTCCGACACGTGGAACAGCAAGCTGTACATGTACGAGAAACTGAATGGAATTGTTCCGGTTCCGCCTTTTCGTTTTTGCAGGAGTCGGGACGAGCTGCTTGAAGTTACAGGAAAACTCTGGAATGAGTGGCGGGAAGGAATATTTGTCAGCCTGGAATACAGTGCCGCTGGAGCTTTCAGTTTCTTGGCGCATTCGCAGGAAGAGATGATGGAAAAGCTGGGGGGGTGGGACCCTCCTTATCTGATTACCAGGTTTATCCCGCACGAGTACGATCCAACGGTGCTGGGAGTGGTGGCAAGTGAAAAGGATGTTTATGTGGGGTGTGTTGCCGACCAGAGCATGGAACAGCTGAACAAATTTCGCGGCTCAACCTATCCCTCCGTGTTGCCGGAGAATATTCAGCATCGATTAAAAGAGATGACAAGGAATGTTGGCCGTGAGATGGCGGCAACAGGGTACCGCGGGATTTTCGGGTGTGATTACGTGGTTGACGGTAACGGAGAGATTTACTTCGTGGAAGTAAACGCCCGCAAGCAGGGAACAACAATGGAGATGTGTTGTACTCTTGAAAATTCACTCCCGGAAGAATGCCCGAACCTCATGGAAATAGAATTTCATGCCATTACCAGGGGGCAGTTGCCCCCAGTGTGCCCGGAACTTAGCGGCAATCCCGGTGGAATATACTGGGGAACTTATAACCTGAAGCTTGATAAGGATGCAGTAACCGTCGATACTGCGCGAGGTTTTCCCGATGAAAGAGAAATGTTCAGGCAGGTGGCGGATGTATCCGGACCGGACGCCAGATTCGCAGTTGTTGAGCATGTCGGGAAGAATATACTTGTCAAATCGGGTTCCTTTCTGGGTAGGGTAATATCCGTGGGGAAGACCAGGGACGCCATGATCGAAGGTTTAACAAGGGGGAAGTCAATATTAAAAAGTACGATTAAAGGAGAGTATTAACATGCGAAACTCTGGATCATCACAGGCTGTTTTGGACGAATTTACGAGAGAACTCCTGGATTATCTCTTTGAGAAAGGCGCAAGTAAGGGCGACACACCGGAGGGGGAAAAGGAAAAAGTTGTTCGTATGTTCGAAGTTGCCAAGGATACCAGGCTGACGAAACCGATCCTCGATTTGTTTTCGGAGCTCAAAAAATTACGAGAAAGCCAGGGATTAACACCCGACGATGTGGGGCTTACACGTGATGACCTTGTAGCCCTGGCAGAACGACACAGGGAAATAGACGAACACCACGTCACCGTGGGAGGGCGTCTTTGCAGGGCTCTTCCCATAGTTGAAGAGGCGAATGCCCGGGTCAGGGAATACATGGAAAGAAAAGATACCGAGGCTCCCAGCGGAATTGAGCTGTGGGAGAAAATAAAGGAAAACGTGAGGCGCATAAAAAAGGCGCTCGGAATGCGGGAAGATGACTGGAATTCTTTTTCCGGGCAGTTAAGGTTCGCAATAAACTCCCTTGATGAACTGGTGAAAGTGGTTGAGCTCCCTGATGCCGCTTACGCTGACGTACGGGAAGTGACCAGGTATTACCGCATGAGATTGACGCCTTACTATGCGAGTCTGATAATGCCCGGTAAGGTGAATGATCCGATTCTTGTCCAGTCCGTACCAACGAGGGAGATGATCGATAACGCGGGAATCGAAATTCCGCCGGTGGCAGCGGATCATTCTCCCGCCAGGTTGATAGACCAGTTCTATCCCAGGGTTCTTACCATTAAAGCGACGAATATGTGTGCCATGTATTGCACTCATTGTCTTCGCATTGCCCACATAGGCAAAAAAGATCGTATCTATTCCAGGGATGCATACAG
>JALXAI010000162.1 GCA_026992215.1 Desulfobacterales bacterium
CACCCTGTTTCAGGAGAAAAGTTTTGTCTTCATCGTCTGTGGGAAAGACGCCATATGACAGAAGGTTCATGTGCCCCCTGCCCACCTGGAAAAGTTCCTTGTAGGCTTTCCCCACTAGGTACACGGTAGGTAAATAGACACCGTTCACCGCTTCTTTCAGTTCCTGCAGGCTCCAGTAGAACCGTATAATCTTGTCAGCATTGACCGGATCGGTAACGCCACCCGGAATCAGTGCCTGCACGTGAGGCATTTTCCCGGCAAAGATTGCAAGCATCTCCTGGGCTTTCCTCCTGAGCTCCAGGGCCTTGAGATACGCCTGCACGGCCTTGTTGTTTACGGTGTCATCGAGCTTATAGATCCCCGGACCATCGTAACGAGGCACGAAAGGAGCGGTGCCGGGGCCTTTCACGTAGTCAAGGGCTGCCAGGTGAAAAAAGTGGAGCAGGTGTGACTGTATATAATTGGAACCGAGGATAAGGTTCCGCACGAGCCTCCCGTTGGTGGGCGGCTTTACTCCGAAGGCCATATCGAGACACCTAACGGAAGCTGTTCCGTGAGCAGTCGGGCACACTCCGCATATTCTCTGGGTAATTTGCGGTGCGTCCCTCGGATCCCTTCCCTTCAGAATCAGTTCGAACCCTCTAAAAAGCATGCCATGACTCCTGGCATCTATAACCTTCCCCCCTTCCACGTCTACTTCGATCTTCAAATGCCCCTCTATCCTGGTCAAGGGATCAATGGTGATTTTCTTTGCCATTACCTTCCCTCCTTAAAGCGATTCATAAAAGGGTGAATATTCATCCCAGAAGTTTGGTTGAACGCAGCCTATGCAAAGAGCATTCTGTATGCACCAGTTGGTACCGTTGTTGAACTTGCGTTTCCACGTGTCGCAGTAGGTCTCGGGGCCCTTGCATCCAAGTTCGTACCTGCAGCCTTCGTCCCCGAAATATTTTGCGAAGTTACCGTCTTCGTAAAAGGACCTGTAAGGGCAGTGATCATGGATAAGAGTCCCATAAAACAGTGTTGGCCTGTTGTTTTCATCCAGTTCCGGAATCCCGTACAGCAGGACGTATGCGACGGTTCCAACCATCCAATCGGGATGCGGCGGACATCCGGGAATATTGATCACGGGGGTTTTTATTTTCGCCTTTTTCAAGATGGCAAGCAGTGACTGTGCCCCGGTGGGGTTCGGTTGAGCCGCAGGTATTCCTCCATAGCTGGCACAACTTCCTACAGCCAGCGCAGCTTTTGCCCTGGAAGCAAGGCGCTTTGTCCACTCGAGCATCGTTACGGGCTTGCCCCCGCGTTCTCCGACCACGCAGTATTTCCCCCCCGAGGCCGTTGGTATTGATCCCTCAACCACGAGGAAAAACTTCCCCTTAAATTTTTTTGATATTTTCTCGGCTACTTCAAGCACCGTTTCCCCCTGGGCGGCCATGATCGTCGGGTGTACCTTGAGGCTGATTATCTTGAGCAACACTTCCTGAATATCGGGATGAACAGCGTTGAGGACGGAAACCGAGCACCCGGAACAGCCGGCCCCCTGGATCCATATGACGGGCGGATTCCCGGAAAGTGCCTTTTCAAGAGCGTTCACGATCCCCGGCACCATCATCTGGGAAAATCCCAGGGCCACGCTTGAGGTACCGCAAATTTTTAGGAAATTTCTCCGTGACAGGTCCATGCTAGCCCCCCTTTCTGGATATAGTGAAAAGAATAACAAAAAACTCCGAGAAGAAAATAGCACAAAAGCGATACAATTACAAGAAATATAAAGATTAAAAATGATAATGTTTAAAAAATGTATAGTGATTAAATTATATACAGATGTGCTAATATTAGTACATTATGTTATTATAATCACAAATGATCGCCTGCAGCAGGTGGGTAAATCGGCGGCGGCTCCAAAGCGTTCAAAAACTCCGAAACCCCGGTCCGACTCTATGGGATGCGGTTTTATCCATATCACATCTTGGTAGGCTGCGGCCAGTTATTATATCTGTAGTTGAACTGGACATGTTCTGGCTGGAGTATCTGGAAAGTTTTTTTGAAAAAATTCCTTGACACCCCGTTT
>JALXAI010000163.1 GCA_026992215.1 Desulfobacterales bacterium
CCAGGTGGCAGAGTTCGTGCCTGAACACTTCCTTGATAAGGTACGTTTTTGAAAGCATCGGCACGATGTTAATCGCGATGGATCTTCTACCCGGAATGGCGAGCCCCACGGCAAACCTGGTACCGCTTATCTTAAGGAAGAATTCCTCGTCCGCAACGAGGAAAACCCTGGGCTTGTAACTTAACCCCCAGCCAAGCTGATTTTTTAGATCGTCAAGGTAGCCATGACACACCCGGGCAATTACCATGGCCTGCTCCTTTAACCCGCGAGGATAAACCACATCCACATGATTACTTTCCAGTGCTCCTAGTTTAACTGCCGCTGAATAGCGCGGAAGGGAAACAAGGACAACCAGCAAGAACACAATAGCAGACATCTGTCCGATTATCTTCACACTTCGCTCGCTGAGAGGATAAAATTTTACCGGGCAACTCCAGGCATTTTCTTCTTTACATGCTCCAGCGAATACCTGGCATCTTCACAGTCAGGAGAAATTTCCAGGGTTTTTTCAAAATAGTAAAGAGACTTTAGCGCGTCACCCAGTTTTTCATGGACGAGGCCCAGGTTATAACATGCCTCGGTAAAATCAGGCCTTATTTCAAGGGCCTTCCCGTAGTCTTCCCTTGCCATTTCGTAGTCACCGAGTTCGAAAAAGATGTTCCCCCTGTTGTTGTACGCGTTGGCATAGCGTGGAAACAACTCGATGGCACCGTTCACTAAGGCCAGAGCCGATTGAATATTTCCGGCTTCTTTTTCCCGAATTCCCCTGCTGTTGAAAACAATGGGCACCAGCGTCATGCAGGGAAATTCTTCGAACGAATCGTCGGTGCTGGCATCAAAGCCGGAGGGATCGGTATTTTCAACATCCACGGATAAGGCCCCATACCTTAACCTGGATAGAACATGATCACCGTTGCTAAGAACAGAAACGCCAATTCCTTCCCTCAGGCAAAGAACCGAATAAAGAGCGGTAAGGCCAACACACGATCCGACAGGACTCTTCACGTCGCTACCAAGTTGCGCATCCACAGCTTGTGCCAGGGAAAATCCATGTCCATGCCGCCTTGGTTTGCTTTCCCACAGGTATTCAAATAGCAGCTCGGCCCTGGAGAGCGTCATATAATCTTTGTTTATAAAGCTGCTTACAGCCCCTTTTGACGCGAGTTTCAGGTGAAATCTTTCAAGGATTTCCCCGATTTTCCGCCTGTACCGAGCCACGATTTCCCGGGACTCAACTCCGGAAGCAATCAGCAGAGCCGTTTCCGGATCCACTTCGTTTCCTTTTACAATATCGCCGATCAATCGTCTCTCAAGCCCTTTCATAAAGTCACCATCCGGGGACTCTCAAGATCCGGGTTTGATCCGGTATTTGTTTCCCACAGGCACCATGGTACCATCTTTTTTTACGAGAAAATAGTTCCCCGCCCAGAAGACTCTTCTTACAAGGAAACTTGCCGCCCATATAAACGTGGTAAAAAAGTCCTTCAGGGGCAACAACCAGAGGACATTTTTAACATCCCTGTTTTTTATGAATCTTGAATTCAAATCGTGACAGGTGAAATACCTCGCGCTCATGACAGAAAGCCAGAGAAGAAAGCTCAGCCAGTGGCAGGAATTGAAAACCAGGTTCAAGGTAGCCAGGGAAACACCCTGGGAAAGGATCGAAAAAAAGTATCCCACGGGTTGACACACTCTACAGGTAACAGCCCACCTTAATTGCTGCCTTATAAAGTCGATCCATCGCCTTTTACCAACCACGTGTTCCACTATCTCACCGGCAATCTTAACTTTCCCGCCTTTTTCGGAAACACGATTACCAAGCTGGTAGTCATCGGCCAGGTACGGGAAAAGAACCTCGAAGCCACCAATGCTCTTAAGCGTTGCTTTCCTCAATGCAATGGTAGCTCCGAAAGCAAACCTTACCGCGTTCGATTTTTCCGCCACCAGCACTCCGGGAATGAAGTCCGTTTGTACAACCATCGCTTCCAGCCTGGCAGGAAAGTTTTCACAGTTAACACCCTTGTAGAGGCAGGTGACCAGGCCAACGTCTTGTTCCAGGAGCCTTGATACAAC
>JALXAI010000164.1 GCA_026992215.1 Desulfobacterales bacterium
CATCCACGGGGAGGACTCCAAGTCCCTGGATCCCATCCACGCAGAGCAAGATTTCGTTGTTCCTGCAGAAATCTCCCAGTTCCCGGAGGTCGCAGTTGAAGCCCGTGGCATAATCCACGGAACTGACGGACACGAGTCGCAGCTTATTGGTTGCGATTTTTTTCAAACTTTCAAGGCCGATGGCTCCGTTTTTGCCTCGCCGTATATGGTGAAGTTTCACGCCGTATCGCTCAAGGTTCATCCACGGATACACGTTTGCGGGAAAATCGGGATACGATATTGCCACCTCGTCTCCCTGTTTCCAGGGAATGCCTGAAGCAACAATGCTTAATCCTTCCGAGGTATTCCCCGTAAAAGCTATTTCATCCACGCGCGCGTTTAGCAGACCCGCCGCCAGGGTCCGAACTTCTTCTACCCGCTTCATCCATTTCGAATAGTGAAGGCCTCCAAAGTTACTAAAGCTGCGAGCAGCTTCTTCTATTGCCGCAGCGACTCGCAGCGATACCGGTGACGTCGCGGCGTGGTTCAAAAAGGTAAATTTTTCCGTTACGGGGAAAAGGGATCGTAATTTTTCCATCTGCAGGTTCACCTCCCGAGCCGGACCTGGGGAATAAAATAGCAGAAATTTCAATATGCTTCATCATGTAAATATCTATTTTTATTTGATTCCGAAAAAATCGGCATTATATTAATTCTGGAATTCGGAAAAGGATCGGAAATCACCTGGCGGCACTCGCCGGTATTTTCCTCTGGCCGAATGAATCTATAACACAAACAAAGAACATGGAGGTGACAAGTTGATAGGAAAAAAGGAAATTGAGACCATTAGAGAAAAAATTGCAGTTCATGAACCGCCAGTACTCTCGCTTTATGTTGACGTGGATCCCGCGAAGCCCGAGAACGCTCGTAAAGGGTGGCTGGTGAGGGTCAAAAATACGCTGAAGGACTTGAAAGTGCCCAAAACTATTGAAGATGCTGTTTACAGGGTTCTCGAAAAGGATCGTCCCGAAGGGAAAACCTTCGTAATATTTGCTGCAGAAAAGGAGAAAAAAGTATGGGTGGAAGACTTTACTCTCCAGGTAGAACTGCCGGTGGTTGATCTGGGGCGTGGGAAGGTAGAAGCGAGATGGGGAGATCCTAACATTGCGCCGCTGATTTATGCGCTGGATGAGTATGAGCGTTATTGTGTTGTTTTCTTGAACAAGAAGAGGTGGCGTCTTTTCGAGATCTTTCTCGGCGAAATAGAGGAGATAATGGATGTTTTTAACGAGATCTCGGTAGACGATTGGCGCAGGATTACGGCAGATAGTCCCAGCTTGAGGTTCACTGCGTCCAGGCCCGCTTCTTCGAGAGCTGGAGCGGCAGTTGACAAGTTCGCGAGAAAAATCGGCGTCTGGACACAAAGGTTCTACAAGAACGTGGCCAGGTTACTCGAAAAATTCGTGGATGAACACGACATAGGCAGGATTATTCTGCTTGGTGTACCGGAAGAAACTCGCTTTTTCGAACAATACCTGACACGAAGTTTGAGGGAAAAAGTAGTTGCACACCTGGCATCCCTGCCAACACCTGAAGCCGGCGTGGGAGAAGTAGGTAAAAAGGTTTTTCCGGAGATTGAGAGAATTGAGCGGGAGAAAGAACTGGAACTTATAGATCAGGTTAGAGAAAAACCAGGCGTGTGGGGATTGGAGAATGTCCTTGACGCCCTGCAGATGGGCAGATTATATATCCTCATTGTACCATGGAAACTGGACTGTGAAGTCTGGCGATGCCGCGAGGCGGGTTTGGTCTTTGTTGATGAGGAAACCGCGAAGGAATTTTGCCCTGATGAAATGGAAAGGGTTAAATTACGGGATATCATTGTTGACCTGGCAGCCGACTATGGCACAAGACTGGAATTTGTAAGGGGAGAAGCAGAAAAAATCCTGCTTGAGCAGCTCGGAGGTATTGCGGGGCTGACTCGATGGTAATGTTTGCAGGGGGCGGAACATTTAAGCCCCCTGGAATGAAAGTCCCTGAATGGCCTACCCCCACAATGAAGGAGAATCTCTATGCCCGCGTATAAAATTCATCCAATAGTCTTGGGAACCAAGCTGTTTGACAAGGGTATGATGACTTACCAGCACGATTACGGGAAACCATATGCGATACCAATCTATTCATGGTACCTGGAAGGCGGTGATAAAAACATTCTGGTAGATACTGGTGAGATGAGCCCTATTCAATCCGAAGACAGAGAAAAAAAGATCGGCGGTAAAATATATACCTTTGAAGAAGGTCTCGGGAAATGGGGACTTAAACCCGAAGACATTGATGTAGTAATCCACACCCATCTTCACAATGATCACTGCGAAAACGACTTCAAGTGTGAAAATGCCGTCTTTTACGTGCACGAAAAGGAACTTGAACTAATCCACGATCCTCACCCGCTCGATTTCAGGTACATGGAAGATTACATTGAAGACGTTGAAGAAAACGGCCAGATAAAAGTGATAACGGGGGATCGGGAAATTGTCCCGGGAATATCCGTGATGCACACTCCGGCCCATACCGAGGGAGGCCTTACGGTTTTTGTTGATACCCCTTCCGGCAGAGCAGCCATCACCGGTTTCTGCGTGATAAGGGAAAACTTCTTTCCACCGAAGGAAATCCTTGCCATGGAAATGGAAGTTATACCTCCGGGCACCCACGTGAACGCATATGATGCGTACGACATTATGATAGAGGTTAAAAAAATGGCGGACATACTTATTCCCCTACATGAACCTGAATTTGCGTCGGTGGATACCATAGGGTGAAGTCCGCGGGCACAGGGACAAGCATAAATTGATCCCAGGGTAATAGGAACTTTGCACGCGAATTAGGAATCAAAAAGTTCTTACGCTCGATCACAAGACATCCCGAATAGGAGCAAAGATGAGATACTATCCTGTTTTTCTTGACTTAAGTGGCAAAAATTGCCTGGTTGTGGGAGGAGGCAGAGTTGCCGAAAGAAAAATTCGGACTCTTCTGGATTGTGGTGCGCACGTCAGGGTAGTTTCTAGAGAACTAACGGAGTGGATTGACGATCAGGTAAAAAACGGCAGGGTGGAATTTGCAGGCGAGCAATTTCACCCCGGACAAATGGAAGGGGTGAGGTTGGTTATAGCCGCCACTAGTAACAGTGAGCTTAACCGGGAGGTTGCAAGGAAAGCCGATAGCCGGAGTATATGGTGCAACGTCGCAGATCAGCCCGAAGATTGTACCTTTATTTTGCCATCGATTGTTGTTCGAGGAGATCTCACCATAGCTATTAGCACATCGGGAAAAAGTCCGGCCCTTGCCAGGAAAATTCGGGAGGAACTGGAGAAAAAATTCGGAGAAGAATACGCAAAATTTACAGAAATTCTCGGGCTTATTCGAAAACAGGTGCTTGAAAAATACGACGGTGAAGAAGACCGGAAAAAAATCTTTACTTCGCTGGTCGAATCAAACATAGTAGAATTGATAAAGAACAGCCAGTGGAAGCATGTTGAATCCGTGCTGTCCCGGATTCTGGGCGAAAATTTTTCGCTCGAAGGTTTGAAATACCGGAGAGATCAAAGCAGTAGTGGTAACGGTACACCATGAGCAGCCTTTTTTTCATCATCGCGACCGTTGCGTATTTTGTGGGCTCCGTGGGTTATTTTTTCTACGTGATCAGAAATTCTAACTCCGTGGCCAGAGCTGCAAACATTGCCCTGGTTATAGGTTTTGCATTTCACACCGTCGGAATTTACATCCTTGCAAGAAAATTCGGCTATCTGCCTGTAACCAGTATTCCTCAGACCCTTTCACTGTTTGCCTGGACAATTGTTCTTGCATACCTGGTATTTCAGTGGCGTTTTGACATAAAGATACTTGGAACCTTCGTGTCACCGCTGGCGATGTTTTTTATGTTGCTGTCCCCGGCGATCCCGTCGGGGGTGGTTCACCAGATACCTGTTCTTAAAAGCATCTGGGTTGTGGTTCACATAAGCCTGATATTTCTGAGCAACGCCCTTTTTGCCATCGCTTTCTGCGCCGGGATAATGTACCTGATCCAGGAAAAACAAATAAAGAAAAAGACTTTCGGTGTTCTTTTCCGAAGGCTGCCTTCTCTGGAAAAGCTGGACAAAACCAATTACATTTGCCTTTTAATTGGTTTCCCGTTGCTGACGGGAGGGCTGATCACGGGATTTATTTACGCGAGCCGGGTATGGCACGGGTACTGGCACTGGGATCCGAAGGAAATTTTTGCGATGGTAACATGGGCGATTTACGCCGTTCTTTTCCATGAACGCCTTGCCGTGGGCTGGAGAGGAAAAAAAGCGGCCATCATGGCCATAATCGGCTTTATTGCCGTGATTGTAACGTTTCTGGGGGTCAACATCTTTCTTAAGGGTCATCATTTTTATTTCAGGGTGAGTTAACGGGTGATGGGTAAGCAAATAATACTGCTGGGATTGAGTCACAAGACTGCTCCCGTGGAGATCAGGGAAAGGGTTGCGTCGATTTCGGCGAACGATCGTACTCCCCTCGACTGGCTGCCCCAGCTCAAAAAAATTGATGAACTTTTTTTCCTGTCCACATGCAACCGGGTCGAATTTTTGTTTACCACCGATGAGGTTCAGGAAGGAATCGACGAAATTTCGAGCAAGATAAGCCTTGAGATCGGACAACCTCTTTCTTCAATTCAGGGACACATTTACATTTATTACAATCTTGAGGCTGTGAAACACGTCTTCAGGGTTGCGGCAAGCCTTGACTCGATGGTCGTCGGGGAACCTCAGATACTCGGGCAAATAAAGGACGCTTACAGGGAGAGCGTAGATCACAGGACATCCAGCGTAATACTGAACAGGCTCCTTCACAAGTCCTTCTCCGTGGCCAAGCGAATACGAACGGAGACCAGGATAGGTTCGTACGCGGTTTCCATCAGTTATGCGGCAGTGGAACTGGCAAAGAAAATTTTCGGAAGCCTGGAAAACAAGTCGGTTCTGCTCATAGGAGCCGGAGAAATGGCAGAACTGGCCGCCGAGCACCTGATTCATAACGGAGTGTCCAGGATTTACGTGGCTAACAGGACTCTTGAACGCGCCATGGAACTTGCCGCTCGCTTCAGGGGGACCACGGTTCCATTCGACCAGATTCCGGAAAACCTGGAAGTGGTGGATATAATAATAAGCTCTACCGGGGCGAGTGACTTTATCCTGCACTACGATGAAGTAAAGTCCCGTATGCGCGCCAGGCGCAATCGGCCCCTGTTTTTTATCGACATCGCGGTTCCACGTGATATCGAGCCTGAGGTGGGAGAGATTGACAACGTCTATCTTTATGACATTGACAGCCTGCAGGGGTTGGTCGAACTAAATTTGAACGAGCGCAGAAAAGAAGCGGAAAGAGCGGAGCACATTATAGAGGAAGAAGCGCTCAAGTTTGACAACTGGCTGAAAACCCTGGAAGTTGTGCCCACCATAGTAGCTTTGAAGGAAAAAGCGGAAAAAATCCGGCAAAGAGAAATCAGAAAAACCATGCTTCAACTGGCAAATAACAGCCAGAATCTTGAAGAATCCCTGGAAGTCCTAACCAGATCTATCATCAACAAGCTGCTTCATGACCCCATTCTTTTCTTAAAAAGAAAAAGTGTAAGAGAGAGCAAGAACCTTTACGTGGATTTGGTTCAGAGCCTTTTTAATCTTCATGAAATTCAAGAAAATAAGGAATCTGTTGATAAACGGTCCAGAAGTAATGTGAGGGAATTAAAAAGGAAAGCTTGTAAATTTAAATAACACGGGATCGCCCCGGTTTTTCACCAAGAGAACCGAATCTTACCTGACTCCTTCCCGATAGTGTTCGGATTTTATTCCCAGTCTTCTCATTATTTTTTGAAGTGAAGTTCGCCCGAGACCGCTAAGTTCGGCGGCTTTGGTCACGTTTCCCCCGGTTTTCTCAAGCAATTCGGAGACGTACTTGAAAGTAAACCGGTTGACCACCCTGTCTTTTGCCTTTTTATATGGTTCGATAATTCCCTCTGACTCTTGCTTCATCATGTTAAATATGGAGGTGTCTGCGTTGTCATCCATTGCAGCTATATCTTCGGGACGAATAACGTCATCGGGACAGAACATTACGGTTCTTTTTACAAAATTCTCCAGTTCTCTGACGTTCCCCGGCCATTCCCGGTTCATCAAAATCTTCAGTGCCTCGATGGAAAATCTCTTGTATGATATCTCCAGTTCGTTGCAGGTTTTTCTGGCAAAATGATTCACGATAAGTGGAATATCCTCTCTGATTTCCCGTAAAGATGGAGTTTTTAGCGTCAATACATTCAAACGGTAAAACAGATCTTCTCTAAAGGAACCATTACGTATTTTTTGTTCCAAATTCTGATTGGTTGATGCCATAATGCGTACGTCTACTTTTATTGTGGTTCTTGCCCCCAGCGGCTTAAATTCTTGGTCCTGCAAAACGCGGAGAAGTTTTGTTTGTACAGTGACCGGAATGTCTCCTATTTCATCCAGCAGAATGGTGCTCTTATGAGCTTCCTCAAAAAGGCCAACGTGGTCTGAGTTTGCTCCTGTAAAGGCGCCTTTTTTGTGTCCGAAGAGTTCACTTTCCAGTAAATGTTCGGGGATTGCCGGGCAGTTGACAATAACCAGAGGGCGATTACGACGTTTGCTCAGACTGTGTATTGCCCTTGCAGCAAGCTCTTTCCCAGTGCCGCTCTCTCCCCTGATAAGCACCGTGTAGTCAGTCAATGCTATTGTTTGAATGCTTTCATACAGTTTTTTCATTTGCAGTGACTGGCCTACAAAGTTCTGGAAAGCAGATTTCTCATTGACTCTCTGCCTCAAATTCATATTTTCCCTTATCAATGAATTTCTTTCTCTTCCTTTTTTCAACGTTCTGAGCAATGCATCCTTTTCGAAAGGTTTGGTCACGAAATCGTAGGCCCCTCGTTTTATCGCTTCAACCGCTATTTCGATGGTGCCGTAGGCTGTGATCATTATTATTGTTAACCAAGGATCTATTTTTCTGAGGTGTTCCAGCAGTTCGAGCCCGTCCATTTCCGGCATTCTGATATCAATGAGCGCGACATCGACCGGTTTTTCTTTGACAAACTGCAATGCTCCCAGGGGATTTGAAAACGTATATACGTTAACTTCCGG
>JALXAI010000165.1 GCA_026992215.1 Desulfobacterales bacterium
CAAAATGGCAAACATAAAAAGCAACAATATCCCGAAAATAACGATGGTAGGTAATGTCAGAGCAAAAAACGATTTTACCGTGGAAGTTTCATGAACTACCTTCAGGCCAACCATTAACGAGATAAATCCCCAAACGGAAGCCACAAGAGCGCCAACCACGGGGAAAACACTTAACAGGCTTACAGACCCGCTGACCCACGCAATTGTGGCAAAGGTTGAATGCCAGCTTTTCTTGGCCCCCTTGAAAATATAGAGCATGAAATGAGTAATTGCACTGTACACGAAAGTTCCTATTACGATACCGATTGGTGTAAAAAGAGCCGACAGGCTAAAAGTCAGAACGCTCTCAAGCGGTGTTCTTTCGATATTGCCCATAAAAGTCGTAAGCAAGTAGAACCAGTACTCGTTAAGAATCTTGCCAAGAGATCCGAACAAGACAAGGAAAACCAGGGCATCATTAAAGTGGCGCTCGGGCTTCCACCTGGAAAAAGCTGCCTCAGGATGAAGAAGAAATTCTTTCGCGGTCATGTAAAAGGCTCTAAAATCAAATATCGATGACCTTTCCACCCACGGTACGTTTTCCTGAAAATCTCCGTCACGGTCTCCGAAATGCGAAACTTCGGGCTCAGGCAATTCGGGGAATTCCACGTCACTTAACTGCAATCCCTTATTTGAAATCCTGAGGGTGGCACCACAGTGCGGGCACGAAACCGGTATGAAATAATCCGGCAACTTTAATTCATCGACTCTGGATTTTTTCCTGCATTGAGGGCATATGACGATCATTGCTGCCTTCTGGTTTTTCCGACTCCACTGATTTCTTTCAAGCCGTAATCTGTTATTATGAAAATTAACTTAGTGAAACATTAGCAGAAAACAGGCAAAACACACAAATGAAAAAGACGCGCGACAGCAGATTGCCGGATCTACCCGAAGATACTACCAGCAAAGAGTTTGCATCAGCCATGTCAAGGAAGCTTTTCGAAATATCCTGCATGGCGGAACTCGGGCGATTCAGATCAACTCTTGAGCTTCCGAAAATACTAAAGAGCCTTTATCACAAATTTTTACAAATATATCACCAATATCTGAAACATAAAACAAACCAGCTGAAAAAACTCGGAAGACAACCGACATGCAGCACAGGGTGCTCCTTTTGCTGCCAGCTTATGCCATCGGGGATTTCAACCCTCGAAATCATTTTCATCTACGACACCCTTCGCGAAGAAAAACTCTTTTCCAGGATGTACCGCCGTTTCCTGGAAAGGCAGGAAATACTGGAACAGGTGCGAGCAAAGTACAGGGGAATCGAGGCAGGAGTACCTCGGGGCAAGAAACTGAACACGGATATAGTGCTGACCGACTACAAGCAAAAACGTATTCCCTGCCCTCTGTTAATCGAAGGCAACGCCTGCGGCATCTACTCCGTGCGTCCCATCGTATGCAGGGAATACTTCAGTTGCAGTCCCCCGGCATGGTGCGACCCGGCACACCCTCATCATTTCCAGGCACTTACCATAGCACTTCCCCTTCCCCTGGAATGCCAAGACATGCTTGATAAGATAGACGCCGCTCTTGAACTATCCCTCCCCGACGCGTTCTCCGAAGCCTTCGTCTTCTTTTCCACAAACATCACTCGCTTCAGACCGATAAAATGGACTTAAACCTGGTCTACCCACGAGTGAAACGTTCCTTTCTAAAAAGCAGCTTTTGAGCGAAACAAAAACCGCTATTCAGTGCCTACCTCGTATGCTGGTTTGCAGGTGGAGACGCTCCTTTATGTGGACAGGGTGTAGGTATTCTATGACGGCAAACGCATTGCCACTCACAGTCGTCTTTACGGCAATAACAAATGGTCTCTTGAGCCTGATCATTATCTGGATCTGCTTTACAAGCGTCCCAGTGCGTTTAACCAAGCGAGGCCGATCAAAGACTGGCGCACAAGATGGCCGATAAGCCATGAACGACTTCTGAGGAGACTTCAGGATGGCCAGGGCGGGACCAAAGGTATCAAGGACTTTGTGAGCGTGCTTATGCTTTATCGCGACTTTGAAGCCTCGGATG
>JALXAI010000166.1 GCA_026992215.1 Desulfobacterales bacterium
CACCCCGAGTTCTGCACGGAGTACTTCGATTCTTGACTTATCTGGTTCAGGGATTTTCCAGTCCTGCCAGAAACCCGAAACGAAACTGTTTTCCACATCTTTTCCTTTTTTCCGGATATTTTGATTTAAAGCAGGATAATAGCACAAAAGATCCGAGCAAGAAACAGAATGGATGGGGCATAAGCAAATCTTTATTGTCCCATACTGGCAACGGTAGAAAACCCTTGCCTTTAAGCGGAGACCTTGGTGTGGCCGTCAGGGCAAAAGTGGACTACCGGCGTCTAAAGAAGACATTGCACCGGGTAATCAGTCGCTGAGAAGTTTTTTCAGGTGATCCACTACGCGCCTGTCCAGGCGTCCCAGCCTGGCGCTTTTTTCAATTTCATCCAGGGCAGCGTTTTTTTCCCATCTCTCCCTGTATGGTCTCCATGCCGTAAGAGCGGCATACATGTCTGCAGCGGCAGCTATCCTGCCTCCCAGGCTGATCTGGCTGCCTCTTTTTTGAAAGGGATAGCCGCTGCCATCAAGGTATTCGTGGTGTTCCAGTATGGTTCTCAGGATCTCCGGTTCATTTATCCCGAGCTTTTTTGCGAGGTCTACGCTTTCTTCGGGGTGCAGCCTTATCTCCGCGAGTTCGAGTTCCGTTAAGGTGCCTTTCCTGTTAAGCAGATGTGGAGATATTTTTTTCTTGCCAAGATCCAGAAGGTATCCTGCCAGGAGAAGGTTGCGCCTTCGTGTCTCGTTAAGCCTGAAGCAATCGGCCAGTGCATAACACAGGATCGCTACCACCACCGCGTGTCCAACGGAGCCATCTATGGCTTCAACCGGCAATACAACGTTTTTCGGGATCTGGATGAAACCCTCGGCAAAGTTGTATCTCTGGTAGAATTTTTCGGGTATTACGGTTCGGTCGTGTAGGGGATCCTTCAGTCCGATTACTTCAAACACGGCAAGAGGAGTCTTTTTCCCTCTCAACGACACCTTTTCATACCTGTCTTTCAGCATGTTGGCATCGGCATATGCCATTTTGATCTCCGCGTTGCTGGGATCGATGGCCAGGGCCTGCTTGAAAAAGCAGCTTGCCTTGCTGGGCTCTTTGAGCTCGAGGTAAATTTTCCCGGCCTCGTAAAAAGCATTCACATCCTTCGGGTTAGCCTTGATATTCTTGATTAATTTTGACAGTCTTTCCCGGAGTTCCTCGTAATCAGACGCGTCATCCTCGTCGTTTAACCTCACCCTTTTAACCCTGAAAAACCTTTTTACCTCGTAATATGTTTCCTCGTCGATGTAAATTTTACCCGGTACACAGATTTCCTGTAATCTGGCAGCAAGGTTGACTACAGAGCCAATAGCCGTGTACGTTTTCCTTAAGTGGCCTATAACACCGGTTATGGCGTACCCGGTACTTATCCCTATTCTCATTTGCCAGTCCACTTTAAGTTTCTGAATGGACTCCTGCAGCTCAAGCGCTGCCAGGATGGCCTGAAGTGAATGCATGACATAATCGGAAGGGATTCCGAATTCACACAAGATTCCATCCCCGAGATACTTGTCGATAGTCCCGTTGTAATTGTCAATTACCGGTTCAATTACCTTTAGAAATTCGTTTATCTCTCCGACTATCTCCTCCGGAGGCCTGTCTTCGGTAAAGGAAGTAAAGTCCGCAATATCCGCAAAAAGAACGGAGCAACGACGTTTCTCGTTTCTTAATTTCCCTTCAAGCATCAACCTGGCCACCTCGGGGGCAAGAGTGGTCGAATAGGCCTCTTCAATCCTGTTTTGCAGGTCAAGGATAGTATTTTCCCTCTCCGCTAGTGATGTTCTGTACTCTCGCAGCTGGCTCAGATAGTCGCCGATCTCCACGTTTAAATCCCGCACCTGAGACTCGTACTCCTTGATAGTTTCCTGCAACTCTTCCACCGTTTTGTCTTCCGTTTCAACCTTTTGACGACAGTTTACCGTAGCGAAAGAAAGAAAAAATGCCACCACGTACCAGATACCTATGTAAATTAGCTTCATCCCTTCCGGCATGTCTTTTACCACGGCAAAAGGCCCGAAGAA
>JALXAI010000167.1 GCA_026992215.1 Desulfobacterales bacterium
ATATAAGGGTGAACGTGGGCAGGCAGAGGGAGAACGAACGTTTTATTGAGGCTTTAAAAGAGGTCTTGAAGACGTGATGATCATAACGATTGACGGGCCAGCAGGCTCGGGTAAAAGCACGGTGGCAAAGGAACTCTCAAGGAAGCTCGGGATTCCTTACATTGAAACCGGGTCCATGTACAGGGCGGTAGCATGGTGGTGTAAAGAGAACGATATAAACCCCGATGACGAAAGCCGGGTGGTTGATAGTCTCAAGGAAATGAACATAGATTTTGTCAGGGAGAATAACCGGTTTATTGTACTCCACGGAGGTCGTATTATCAACGAAGAACTTTTTGCTCCCGAGATAGGGGATGTTGCTTCAAAAGTGGCAAAGATTCCCGGAGTAAGGGATTTTCTGGTGGCCAGACAAAGAGAACTGTGCGAAAAAGGTTCATGCATCCTTGAGGGAAGGGACTTGGGCACCGTGGTTTTTCCTGATGCGGATTACAAGTTTTTTCTGGTGACTTCGGTGGAAGAGCGCGCAAGAAGAAGGGTGCGTCAGCTGGAAGAAAAAGGTATAAGAGCGGATTTTAAAAACGTGCTTGAAGCCATCAGGAGAAGAGACATTCAGGATGAAACAAGAGAGGTTGCTCCTCTCAAGCCCGCACCGGACGCGACTGTAATAGATACCACCCATCTTTCGATAGACGATGTGGTGGAAACGATAGTAAGCCATATAAGGGTTTAATGTTCGTGGATTACCCGGGAAAGCGTTTGTAAATTCCTGCACGGATTTGTCTGCTATTGGAATTTTTTACATTTTAAGGATTGTTTTTTTCTTATAGCTCTGCTAGATTGCCGAACTTAAGCAATAGGTGGCTTTTTGCCAAATTAGTCTAGGGGGTAATTAACTAATGAGTGAAAAAACAAAAGATGAGAGTGTTATGGAACAAAACGAACAACCGGAAGTAGCCGTGGAAGTGGAATCGGCATCTTCTTCGGAAGAACAACCAGCGGAAGAACAGGAGCCCGTGACTGAAGTAGCAGATCAATCGCCCATGGAACAGGTTCAGGATGAAGAGGAAGATGTGGAGATCGAGGAATCTTTCGAGGAATTGTATGAGAAGACGTTCAGGCCCATCACAGAGGGTGAGCTTATTAAAGGGACAATAATTCAGGTGACCGATGACTACGTAATGGTGGATATCGGTTACAAGTCCGAAGGAGCAATACCCATCAGGGAATTCACGGACGAAAATGGCGATGTCCGTGCCAAGGTGGGTGATGAGATAGAAGTTTTACTTGAGCACCATGAAGACGAAGACGGAACTATCATCCTGAGCAAGGAAAAAGCGGCAAAAATAAAGGTCTGGGATGATATTAGCAGAATATACAATGAAAATGGCACCATCAAGGGCACGATTGTTTCAAAAGTAAAAGGCGGGCTTTCCGTGGACATCGGTATTCAGGCATTTTTACCGGGCTCCCAGGTGGACCTGAGACCTATCAGGAACCTGGACGAACTTGTCGGCAAGTCATTTGATTTCAAGATATTGAAGTACAACAAAAAGCGCCGCAATGTCGTTCTTTCCCGAAGGGCAATACTGGAAGAAGAAAGGGAAAAACTGCGCCAGGAAACCCTGGCCAAGCTGGAAGAAAACCAGGTGGTTGAAGGCATTGTCAAGAATATCACCGATTACGGTGTTTTTATCGACCTGGGAGGGATAGATGGCCTTTTGCACATCACTGACATGAGCTGGGGACGGGTAAACCATCCTTCGGAAATGTTTTCCATTGGGGACAAGATCAAGGTAGTGGTGCTCAATTTTGACAGGGAGAAGGAAAGGGTCTCCCTTGGCCACAAGCAACTGGTGCCGGATCCGTGGACAACGGCCGAGGAGAAGTACCCCGTTGGAACGAGGGTTAAGGGAAAGGTTGTAAGCATTACCGATTACGGTGCGTTTGTGGAAATTGAAAAGGGTATAGAAGGACTGATTCATGTATCCGAGATGTCGTGGACGAAGAAGATTCGCCACCCCTCGAAAATCGTCAGTGTAGGTGATGAGGTGGAAGCGGTGGTGCTCAATATCGACGCCGAAAACAGGCGAATCTCCCTTGGGATGAAACAGATTGAGCCCAATCCGTGGGACATTGTTGCCGAGAAGTACCCTGTCGGGACTACTATTGCCGGGAAGATCAAGAATATCACGGACTTTGGCCTCTTCATCGGGATTGACGAAGGAATCGACGGGCTTGTTCATATTTCGGATATTTCGTGGACGAAACGTATCAAGCATCCGTCCGAGATGTTCAAAAAGGGGCAGGAAGTACAGGCTAAGGTGCTCAACATTGATAAAGAAAACGAGAGATTCTCCCTGGGTATCAAGCAACTTGAACCTGATCCGTGGGATGAAATCCCCAACAAGTATCCCATTGGCAGTGTGGTAAGCGGTACAGTCACTAACGTTACGGACTTCGGAATTTTCGTGGAACTGGAAGAAGGTATTGAGGGTCTTGTTCACATATCTGAAATCAGCAAGGAAAAGGTCAAGACCCCCGTTGGAATGTTCAATATTGGCGACATCATCAATACCAAGGTTGTGAATATAGACAGGAAGGACCGCCGGATTGGCTTGTCGCTGAAACAGCTTGAGATGGAAGAAGAAAAAGAGAACTATTACGATTACGTTAATAAACCGAAGGCCGCAACTTCCAATCTCGGCGAGTTGTTAAAGGAAGAACTTAAGAATCAAAATTCGTTCATACATTCGAGCAAAGAAAACGAAGCATAAAAACTCCGTGGCAATTTGAGAAAGCCGGTAGAAAAATTTCTACCGGTTTTTTAATTTTTTAACTGAACTGTCTTTTGTATGTTGAGGTGGGGAAGATGAAGAAAAGTTTCATGCCTCATTTTAAAAACATGCGGGAACTCGAAGCACACCAGCTGGAAGGGCTGAAATGGACCGTGAAGCACGTATACGAGAATTCCCCGTTTTACAGGGAAAGGTTTGACGAAGCCGGTGTTAACCCAGGCATGATCAGGACCCTGTCCGATATCAGGTATCTCCCTTTCACCACAGCTTCTGACCTTCAGGAAGGCTATCCTTTTCCTCTGCGCGCCGTTCCCTTTGAGAAAATTGTAAGAATTCATGCTTCCTCGGGCACGACAGGGAAGAGGAAAATTCTCTGCTACACGGACAGGGATATTGACGACTGGGCGAACATGTTTGCGCGCTGCTACGAGATGGCGGAGCTCACCGCGCAGGACAGGGTACAGATAGCGGTGGGTTACGGCCTCTGGACGGCCGGAGTAGGTTTTCAACTCGGCTGTGAAAGGTTTGGCGCCATGGCTGTTCCGGTAGGTCCTGCCAATACGGAAATTCACTGCCAGATGCTGGTAGACTTGCAAAGTACCGTTTTTTGTTCCACCGCTTCCATGGCGCTGCTCATGGCAGAGGAAATCGAGCGTCGGGGTCTCAGGGACAGGATAAGCCTGAAAAAGATAATCCTGGGTGCAGAGAGGCACAGCAGTACCATGCGGCGCAGGATAAAAGAAAGCACCGGAGCCGAACACGTTTTTGACATACCGGGCTTAACGGAACTCTACGGTCCGGGCACCGGGCTTGACTGCCCGCTTCACCAGGGTATCCATTACTGGGCTGATTACTATATCCTGGAGATCTTGAACCCTGAAACCCTTGAACCCGTAGAGGCAGGGCAGGTGGGAGAGATGGTTGTTACCACCCTGAAAAAAGAAGGCTCTCCGCTCATCAGGTATCGTACCCGTGATCTTACCAGGTTGATTCCCGAGGCGTGTCCCTGCGGGAATATTCTTCCGAGACACGATCGGATAATGGGAAGATCCGATGACATGTTTATTTTCAGGGCGGTGAATATATATCCTAGCCAGATTGATCACGTGCTTAGCGGGTTTGAAGAGATAGGGAGCGAATACCAGGTGCACCTGTACCATGCTGATGATGGCAGGGATCGAATGTTGATAAAGGTGGAAAGAGCATCCGGAGTATCCATTGCAGCGGATTCTGATGTAGCGCGGAGGATATCGAAGGAAATAAGGAAACAGATACTGGTGAGGAGCGAAGTTGAAATCGTGGACTACGGTACTCTCCCCCGAACAGCGCGGAAAAGCAAGCGTGTATTTGATCACCGGACTGATCTGTATGCAGAGTCTGACGGAGAATGAAACGATGGTGCGTGATCAAGTTTTTTAAATCAGGTAAAAATTAAAAAGAGGAGGGAAAAATGGGGAAAGTTCTGCGACGAATTCTGGTTATAGCGATTGCCGTTTCTCTGGGCCTTCTGGTGCCCGGAGCAAACGCTGGAAAAAAGGCCGAACCGATTAAGATCGGAGCCTTCTTTGCCCTGTCCGGCCCGGCGGCTTTCATAGGAACGCCGACAAAGCTTGTGGCACAGATGGTGGTGGATCAGATTAACAAGGAAGGCGGGATAAACGGAAGACCTCTTAAGCTGATCACGGGAGACACCGAAGGGGATCCCACCAAGGCGCTCATGGTTGCCAAGAGGCTTGTGGAAAACGAGAAGGTGGTGGCGCTTATCGGCCCCACGAGAACGGGAACCGGGATGGCGGTCAAGTCCTACATTGAATCTCACCATATTCCCACTGTCATGACCGTGGGTGGTGATCCTGTCATTGCCGGAGGGAAGTTCGGGCCGTACAAATGGACCTTCAAGTCGCCCCAGCGAAGCTCCATCGCGGTGCGGAAAATATACGAGTACCTGAAAAAGCAAAAGGTTGCGAAAATAGCCCTGATTACCGCTTCCGATGGTTTCGGAAAAGACGGTCGTCGCTGGCTGGAAAAATTTGCCCCGGAATACGGTCTGAGTATCGTCGCAAAGGAATCCTTTCACCCGAAAGATACGGACATGACCACCCAGCTGGTGAAAATAAAATCCTCCCCCGCACAGGCTCTGATTTGCTGGACCATCGGCCCCGCGGGCGCTCTTGTGGCAAAAAACGTAAAACAGCTCGGGATGAAAATACCTCTCATCCAGTGCCACGGGCTTCCCGGACCGAAGTATCTTGAGCTGGCAGGTGCCGCAGCCGAGGGGAACATAATGCCGTCCACGAAATTGATGGCCGCCGACCAGCTGCCGGATTCCGATCCGCAAAAACCGGTGATCAAGAGGTTTATCCACCTTTATAAGGACGTGTATCACTATGACAAAGACTTTCCGATAAACACCCACTCCGGTTACGCCTGGGACGCCATCTATATCGTGGCCAACGCGATGAAAAAGGCTGGTACGAACCCGGAAAAACTGCGAGATGCCATTGAAAATACCAGGGGATATGTGGGAGTTAGCGGTATCTATAATATCACTCCCAAGGATCATAACGGACTGGGTACCGATTCGATGATAATTGTGAAAATCGTAAACGGCAAGTGGGTCATGCAGAAGTAAAACGAAAGGTCCCCCGTCTTTTGGAATGATGGAAAAGGGCGGGGGACAATACCCTTTTCATTCCCGGCACGGGATACCCGTATCCGGCAGGGAAGCTAAATTGCCCGTTTTCCCTATTTTGGGCAAAACCGCCTGACATCAGCGTTGACCGCAAGGCTTAAGAAGCGATCCCCTTCTTTGAACATTACCTTCTTGTCCACGAGCGTATCAAGGAAAGACGCGAGTTCCTTCCCGGTAAATGACGGGAATTTTGCGCTTATCGAAGCGAAAGACCTGGTTTTATCGCAAAATTTGTATATGTCTCTCGAAGATCCTCTCAACCTGAAGGACTGGGACTCCTGCGAGTCATAGGATACCCTCGAAATAATCAAAAAATCCCTGGCGTCCCTGTATCTCAGTATCGGGATATCGGGGTAGCTTTCCCTGGTTTTTCTATAAAATTCCTTCCATTTCCTGACCTTTTCGATGACCGGTTTCCATAGCCGTTTCTGCCTACCTTTGTCAAACCTGTAGTCTTTTTGCATCAGCTCAAGCCTGTCAAAAAGCTCTTCCACGAAAATTTGCCGGTAATTGGGGTGGTTTCGGATGTGTTGAAGTCCAAGCTCCTTTGCCCTGTAATACACGGGGCTGTTATAACCCAGCCAGAAATTGACGATTCGAAGGGGCCTGTAGATAAACACAAAATCTAGGTTGCGAAGGGTTTCCTCGATTTCCTGTTCACTGGTTCCGGGGAAGCCGACAAGCAGGTTGGAAATGTTTTTAATGCCAAGCTCCTCGCAACGTTTCATCACTTCGATGTTCTGGATGGCGGTGGTTCCTTTGCGTATCCTTGCAAGATAATTGCTGCTGAGGCCTTCGATCCCTATTTGCACCTCTGTTACCCCCGCTCTCCTCATCGTAAGGAGTGTTTCCCCGGAAACGGTCGCCCTCGTTTCAAGAAACAGCTGGTAGGACCTGTCATGAGATTCCAGCAACTTGAAAATCTTTTCCGTTTCCCGGGGAGGGAGATTGTTATCGACGAAATAGAACCTCGTGGTAGCATGTTTGCGAGTCAGGTAGTCTACTTCCCCGGCAACCTTTTCAGCCGTCTTGTACCTGTATCCCCGCCATTGCAAATTCAGGTTACAGAATTGACATCCCTTTTCAGGGTTTTCGGGTGTCACACGGTGCCACCAGCATCCTCTGGACGCCTCCACCGGAAGGGCCGGAATGAGGTTATGGAATCGGGGCAGGGAGGATAGCTGGCGCATGTAATCATCGTAGTCCGGAACCGGGAGTTTCTCCAGCGAATCTACTTGATTGGCCTCCGTTAGTGTCGCGCTGCCGTCGCGGTTCCTTTTGATCACACCCGGTATGGAAAAATTGGAGCTATGATCACGTTTCTGCAATGCTTTCACCAGTTCCACGAGAGGAAGCTCTCCCTCACCGTTTACAACGAAATCAACTTCAGGGATGTTTTCCAGCAATGACTGCCCGAGTTTTCCCGCCACAGCCGATCCACCGATCACTATCTTTTTGCCGGGAAACCTTTTTTTTGTTTCCTTGAGAAAGTAGAGAGATGATGACAGCTGCGAAAGACAGATGGAGATTCCTACAAGATCAGCATCCTTTATTGCTCTCCACACGGTTGATCTTTGATGTAGGGATTCGATTCCTGGCGCTATTTCTTCCAGGCTGGCGTCTCTTAAAAGAGGAATTGAACGGCATAGCCTGTT
>JALXAI010000168.1 GCA_026992215.1 Desulfobacterales bacterium
CCGGGGATGGCGGCAGCACCGATTGCTGCCAGGGTCGCGGTAATGAAGATCACCACCTGCATACCGATGGTCAGATGAATCCCAAGAAGTTCCGCGATGAAGATTACCGCCACGGACTCGTAGAGTGCGGTTCCATCCATGTTAACGGTGGCTCCCAGCGGAAGCACGAAATTTCCGATCTTTCTGTCAACTCCTGCCCTTTTCTCCAGGCAATCCATGGTAATGGGAAGAGTGGCAGCACTTGACGCCGTAGACCATGCCGTCATAATCGCCGGAGCCATAGCTTTCATTAACTTGAGCGGGTTGTAGCGTCCCAGGATAAGGACCAGAAGGGAAAGTGAGACCCCGGCGTGAAGAGCCAGCCCCAGTAATACTGTCAGCGCGTACTTGCCAAGGGCCTTGAGGGCATCGAAGCCCAGATCCATGAAAATCGCGGTAACAAGGAAAAATATACAGTACGGGGCTATCTCCATCACGATAAAAATCGCTTTATTCATTATCACGTCAACTCCATGAATAAATTTCGTGAGAGTCTCGGACTCCCTCCCTACCATTGCCGCGATAATAGCAAAAAAGATCGTGAAGAAAATTAGCTGCAGGATATCGCCCTTTGCCATCGCACCCACGGGGTTTTTTGGAATCATGTTAACCAGAGTGTCAACAATGATTACGAAAGCGCTTCGTTGACCAACTCCCTGCTTGGTTACCTTTTCGGGCACCTTCGTCGATATCTCCAGTGACGAAAGAGCCTCCTTGTTTATCCCCCGGCCGGGATGAATGACGTTTACCAGGATGATTCCCATCAGCACGGCCAGACCGGTGGTTATCATGTAATACGCGACGGTTTTGCCACCTATTTTCCCGAGCTCGCGTATGTCTCCCAGGTTGACCACTGCCATGAAAATTGACGCGAAAACAAGAGGCACAATCAGCATTCTGAGTAACCTGATAAATACGTCACCACCATACTTAAAAATGACCTTTATCATGTATACCGGGCCCGTTTTTACCCCCGGGCCCACCATCTGGTTAAATATAATGCCCAGTATTATTCCCGCTACAATTCCTATTAGTATTTTCCATTGAAGGTCCAGGCCCTTCTTTTTCTTTTTTTCTTGCTCCATCTTTTCCCTCCTCTCCGTTTCGACAAATCTCTCGAAACCGGAATAAAAACAGCGGAAATCTCTTCAAAATTAATCCATGTATTTTTTCATGAACTTCTTAAAGTATCCTTCTACATAAAGTTCCTTGATAAACACGTTGAGCAGGTTGAGAAATTCCTGATTATCCTTTTTGACGGCAAAGCTATAATAGTCAGGCTTGAACGGCTTCTTAAAAACGAAGACCTTGAACATGGTCTTGTCCTTGTTGTCCTGAACCCACATTTTCAAAAACATTTCGTCATGCACCATGATATGAGCCTTGCCCTGAACAACGGCTTCCGCTGCAGTCTCGTTGGTAGGATATTCAATCACTGTGGCTTTAGGGAAAAAATGGGGAACAGACCTTGCCGGCGATTTTCCCTTTGTGACGGCTATTATTAATTTGCTTTCTTTATGGGTTTCCTTCAGTTTTTCCATTAGCTCTTTGTAACTTTGAGCAATGGGAATACCACTTTTGACCGCTGCTACTTTATTAAACATTATAGAAAGACCGGTATCAAAATATGAATCGGTAAAGTCGATGAGCTTGGCTCTTTTAAAATTTCGGGTCATACCCGCAATGATTATGTCTATCCTGTCTTCGAGCAACATGGGGATCAGCTGGGAAAAGGACTGCGGAACTACTATTTTGAGTTTTACTCCCAGCCCTTTGGCGAGCAACTTTGCTATATCAATGTCAACCCCGACCCTTTCTTTTTTCTCATTCAAAAAAGAAAATGGCTTGAATCCCGGATTTACCCCTACTCGCAGCACTCCGTTACGAACAACCCGTTCCAAAACGGGGCTGTTCCCGGTGATAATCTCGGCAGCATTGGCAAAAAGCGGAAAAAGAAAAATCAAACAAACAAGGAAAACACTGCCCAGGACAATTAGTAAACGTCCCATTTGATTCT
>JALXAI010000169.1 GCA_026992215.1 Desulfobacterales bacterium
GGCGCAAGATGTACGGAGGTACGAGCACCCATTTGCCTCTGAAGTTGAATACCTCCGGTGTTATTCCGCCGATTTTTGCATCCTCGATAATCATGTTCCCGGCGACCATCGCCAACTTTATAAATATTCCGTGGATAAAGCGAATAGCAACTTCGCTGAATCCGGGACAGCCTATTTATATTCTTCTCTATGTTGGTTTTATAATCTTTTTCTGTTATTTTTATACGGCTATTGTTTTTAATCCTGTGGACGTCGCCGATAACATGAAAAAGTACGGTGGGTTCATCCCCGGGATAAGGCCTGGGAAAAGGACTGCCGATTACATTGACAAGGTTCTCAGCAGGATTACTTTCTGGGGCGCTCTTTACGTGTCCGCTGTGTGTGTGCTTCCAACCTTGCTGATCAAGTACTTTAACGTACCGTTTTATTTTGGTGGAACTGCCCTGCTGATAGTTGTGGGAGTGGCCATAGATACGATTGCACAGATCGAGTCTCACATGCTTACACGGCACTACGAGGGATTTCTGAAACGAGGTGGTAAGTAAGGGTCGTTGGCTATTGGTTGATAGCCGGCAGCGAGGTTAAGGTAGACGAGGACAGAGAGAAAAGGAGGGGACAATGAACATTATTTTGTTGGGACCACCGGGAGCCGGCAAGGGTACACAGGCCAAAATGTTAATTGAAAAGTACGGAATACCTCAAATTTCTACCGGCGATATGCTGAGGGCTGCCGTAAAAGCAGGAACACAGCTGGGATTGGAAGCGAAAAAGTACATGGATAAGGGCGAGTTGGTTCCTGACGAGGTGGTTATCGGGCTTGTCAAGGAACGTCTGCAGGAACCGGATTGCGAAAAAGGCTTCATGCTTGATGGATTTCCGCGAACCGTAGCGCAGGCGGAAGTTCTGGACAGGGAACTGGAAGCCATGGGTAAGTCGATAGACCACGTGATCTGTATCGAAGTTCCGAACGAAGAGCTGATAGCAAGGCTTACCGGGCGTAGAACCTGCAAAGAATGCGGCGCGGGCTATCACCTGAAGTTTGATCCCCCGAAGGTGGATAACGTCTGCGATAAATGCGGCGGAGAACTCTACCAGAGGGACGATGATAACGAAGAAACTGTAAAGGCAAGACTCAAGGTTTACCAGGAACAGACGTTTCCTCTTATTGAATATTATGATAAACAGGGTAAACTTAGACGCATCGATGGCGTGGGTGAAATCAAGACAATTTTTGAGAGAATAACCAAGGTCCTGGGATAGAGAGGAAAAAGCACGGAGGGCACTCTACACGTGCCTTGAAAAGAAATAAAATTGATTGTTCTTAAAAAACCTGAAGAGATAGAAAAGATTAGGGTTGCCTGCCAGATTGTTGCCAGGATCCTTAAGGAAGTTGGCAGGAGGGTACGCCCCGGGGTAACCACTTACGAGCTTAACGAAATCAGCGAGGTGCTGGCGGAGAAAGAAAAGGCAAGGCCTGCGTTCAAGGGATACAGAGGATACCCTTTTTCATTGTGTACGTCAGTGAATTGTGAAGTTGTGCATGGCTTGCCTTCAAAGAAGAGAGTACTGAAAGAAGGGGATCTTATAAGCCTTGACTTTGGCGTGGTGAAAGATGGCTATTACGGCGACGCGGCTGTTACCCTTCCCGTAGGGGAAATTTCCGACGATGCATGGGATCTTATCAGGGTAACGCGGGAAGCGCTGTATCAGGGCATCTCCAAAGCGGATCCCAGACACCGGCTGTTTGATATTTCGCACGCTATACAAAGTTATGTTGAATCTCGTGGCTACTCTGTTGTTCGGGAATTTGTCGGGCACGGGATAGGTAGAAATCTTCACGAAAGCCCGCAAATACCCAATTTCGGCAGAAAGGGTCATGGCATTCGTTTGAAGGCTGGTATGGTACTGGCCATTGAACCAATGATTAATCAGGGTGCCGCTGAAATTCGAATCTTGGCGGATAACTGGACAGCGGTTACGAAAGACGGTAAACTTTCGGCTCACTTTGAGCATACCGTTGCTATTACCGAAGATGGTCCGGATATCTTAAC
>JALXAI010000170.1 GCA_026992215.1 Desulfobacterales bacterium
AACAGGAATTCTTTCAGGGGAGGAAGTTCTTTTTCGATTTTATCGATACACTTTTCAACGAACTCGATATAACTCTCATCCACCCTCCTTACCTTTTCCGCCCATTTTCCGATGGGAGGAGTGGCCAGGTCAGCACCAAGTACAAAGAGCTGATGCTGCAATTTCTCCAGAAGTTCCTTTAGCCATGCATCCCGCACTATAACAAGGCACCATCCCAGTATAGTGTTCAATTCATCCACCGAACCGTAAGCCCTCACCCTGACATCGTCTTTTTCAACCCTTTCTCCGCTGAAAAGCCCCGTCTTCCCCTTGTCTCCCGTACGCGTGTATATTTTTACCGCCATCGAAATCCTCCATTGAAATACGTTCACCCATCAAAACTGCCAGACGTCCCCCGGGAAACTCCCTGATATGTCTCTTTAAATCATCCGAATTAGCTCTCTCCAGCTTGTACTGAACAAAACAGTAACATAATGCCAGAAAAAGCAGGATATAAAAAGTATTAACTATGGCAAGGGGAAATTCTTTTATCAGGTAGGAAATGCCCGTGTTAAAGACAAGGACTCCCAAGTAAAGAAAAACTCCCAGGAAAGATCCCCACGGCAACCTGGAAAAAATCCGGTCTATGCTGTCAGGAAAAAACTTGATTGAAATGATTTTCTGAAGAAAAAAAATCATTGTACCAGCAACAAGGAACCACCCGTAAAAGTTGCTCATGGGCACTCCGAAGTACAGCCCTTTTTTGGGGTAGTAGTAAATCTGCCCCAGAAACCACCTGGAACCCTGAAGTGCCACCGGATCAATAACAACGTCAAGGAAAGTCATGAGAAAGGCCGAAAGCAGTAAAGTTCGCCAGGCACATCTCAAGGAGGATGTATCGAGAATAAACAGCTCTTTCCCGTGCCGATAAATCGGGGAAAAAATAAAGAGGGCGGTAGAATAACTGCAGTATGCCAGGAAAACATACGAAAGGGAATCCATTAACGGAACACCCGCAACCCATAGTTCCCTGTTCCTGGTTGTTTGAATGTAATGATAAAGTCCGTAGGGGAACCCGTTATGAATGGATGAAACTTCGGATATAAACGCCGTGAAGTATCCGACCAGAAGAAAAACCAGCGTTTTTTTCCATCCTATCTGAGAAAAGCCCGCAAGAATGAATACGATGAGAAAGACAAATACGTAAGGGCGCAAAAAAACCGTACCAACTGCTCTTGAAAAAAAATCACCCATGGAGGTTCCACACGATCATCTTCCATAAGTCCCGCAAACTCTTGCTGACTTCCCTGACCGCCGTCGGCTCAAAACCGCAATGAACCATGCAGTCCTTGCAGCGCCGGTCTTTCTTGTTTACATACCTGTCCCAATCGGTATTTTTCATCAACTCTTCGAAGGTTTCATAGTGGGTGTCTGTAATCAGGTAGCACGGCGATTTCCAGCCACGTACGTTGTAAGTCGGATTTCCCCAGGGAGTACACTTGAAGTCTCTTCTGCCGGTCAGAAACTCGAGGTAAAGAGGAGTGCTTATTATCCTGTATCGTTTGCTGAATTTCTCGATCTCTTTAAACTTGCTGACGATCTCTTCCCTGGTCAGAAAAATCTGGTCAGTGATGCTGTCGTAGGCAAAGCCGGGAGAAACCAGCAATCCGTCAACGCCAACGTCGGTGAGCAATTTAAAGAGCCTTTCTATGTCGCTTATTTGAGTTTCCCGGTAAATGGTCGTATTGGTTGTAACCCGAAAACCCATATCTTTCGCTTTAATTATCCCGTCCAGGGCCTTCGCGAAAATACCCCGTTTGCCGAGAATCCGATCATGGACTTCTTCCGGTCCGTCCATGTGGACGTTGAAGGTAAACCTCGGATCGGGTTCAAACATGTGGAGAGATTCTGAAAGCAGGGTACCATTGGTACAAAAATAGATTATCTTCCCGCGATCCAGAACTTTTCTAACCAGATCATCTATGCCCTCGTAAAGCAAGGGTTCTCCACCGGTTATGGTGACAACCGGTGCACCGCATTCATCCACTGCCCTCAAACATTGCT
>JALXAI010000171.1 GCA_026992215.1 Desulfobacterales bacterium
TTGCTGTTTTGCTGATGCATACAGCATCGATACGAGGAACCATGATTTCCCGGGCAACCTTGTCACGAAAAGAGAAGATGCTCTGAATCATCTCCCCTTCATCTTCAGTGATAAGCCCCTGCTGTTCACCCTCGTCGATAAGGGACTGAATTTCTTCTTCAAGATTTTGAGCGTCCCTGCGTAAAAAAAGACGCCTGAATAAGTCGATTAGCTTATTCCCCAAACGATTATCTTAACCCTCTGTGCGTATCGAAAAATTAATTAGATGCTGTCAGTTAACCAGTTCTGATAACCCCTGTCATCAGATTCATTTTTCCGGGTTCAACAAATCCTTTGAACCGTCGCCCTCTACGTATAAACAATATCAAAGAAAAAATTACTTGTCCAGATAATAACCCGCGTACGACAGTAGCTTGTAAATCAGTTTCGCCGCCAGAAAGTCGGGTGCTACGTTGCCCGGCTGCGGTGAGAGTTCCACGACGTCAAAGCCAAGAATTTCGGCTCCCCGGCAAAGTTCTTTTAAGACGCTTAACAGGTCGTACCAGCCTATCCCACCGGGTTCAGGTGTTCCCACGGAGGGCATCACGGACGGATCAAGTACATCCAGGTCTATGCTGATGTATATCTTTCCGCCGGCAAGATCACTCAACTCCCTGATAACCTGCTCTCTCCTCGTAATGATATCAATCGCATGAAAGTAACGCAGGCTATTGGCTTCCATGTATTGATGTTCCTCCCGGCTCATAGACCTGATACCGACACTGATAAACTCACAATCTTCGGACACCAGGCGCATTACGCACGCGTTGCTGTACCTGCTACCCTGGTAGGATTCCCTTAAATCAGCATGCGCATCAAGATGAATAACCTTGAAATCCTGTCTTCTTGCAAGGGCACGTATGGCTCCAACAGCCACCAGGTGCTCACCCCCTACCACTACCGGAAACTTTCCCTCATCTGTTATCCGGGAGACAACCGCTCCCACTTTTTCTACCATCTCGCGGGGAGAATTGACCTCCGGTTCCAGGGGGGAAATGGTACATATGCCTTTCGTGTAAACCTCGTATTCGAGCTCTTCATCAAAAAGTTCCAGCTGACCCGATGCTTGAAGAAGGCTGGCAGGACCATTCCTTGTTCCCGGTCCGTATGTGGTGGTGGCATCATAAGGCACGGGGACAATGACTGCCCACGAATTGGGAAAGTTAGAATGTTCCGGCTCAAGGGAAGCAAAATTAAAAGGGGGATTCAATTCGTGGAAATAATCCCCCTTAATTTCGAATAACCGATTGTTTACAGAAGTTTTCATTAATAGTTTACGCAATCAAGGTTTTCGTCTGCAGAGTAGCTTTCGAGCCTATACCATGACTCTTCAGACACTTTCAGTCAGAAATGATGACGTAACCTATCCATCTGGACGATTCTGCTCGACTGCCGTATGTTATTGGGGAACTCCTGCCCGCGGTTTACGACATTAAGTTCCTTTCTCTGGATCCTGAAATACCTGGTAACCGCTGCCACCGCCCTGTCAACGTCAAACGGTTTACAGGAAAATATATCAAGGCTGAGGTAATCTTTTTCAGGAAAAGTATGGATACTAATATGACTTTCAGCAATCAGAACGAACCCCGATATGCCGGAATCCTCCGGTTTCCTGGCATCATATCTGAAGACGTACGGGGGCATTATCTTGGTCATTGCCATTTCGGCAGGATAACTACTCAAGAAATCATATATATAGTTAATGTCGTTCAAAAGAGCCCTGTCGCATCCGTAACCATCCATCATCAGATGAAGACCAAATCCGAATTCTGGTTTGTTGCCCAATGCCATCACCTCCATGTCAGTATCTAACTCTTATATATGCAAAAATCTCCACATTCAAACCAAAAATAACGACACTCACGGATTAACGCCTAAAAAACGGGTGGTGATACCACCCACAGGATCTCCGCAACATGTTTCCCATGATTTTCAACCCAGTGCTCCTGGTTGCTCTTAAAGTAAAAGCAATCACCCTTCTTCAACCTGTAACATTCGTTATCAAGCCACAATCCCACGCTACCCCTTAACAAAAGTCCGAACTCTTCCCCCTCGTGGGAACTCTCGGGTTCCGTCTTCTGCCCCGGCTGGATAGTGACTATCACGGGATCCATCAGCCTGCCATGCGCCTGCGGCAATATGAGTTCTATTTTTACCTCATCGGTAGACGAAGAATGCAAAACCCTCTGCTTTTTTCCACAAACCACTCTGTGAGACTCGTTCTCCTGAAAAAAACTGGCCAGATCTTCACCCAGTACGTCCAGTATGCTCTTAAGCGTCGCTATGGACGGCGACGTCAGATCCCGTTCCAGCTGCGAAATGAAACCTTTCGTGAGATAAGACCTGTTAGCAAGCTCCTCCTGGGTCAGGGCCTTGGCCTGTCTCAATTTCCTTAATTTTTTCCCTATCTTAACAGCAGGTTCCATTTGTTTAGTATAACTAAACTAATTGTTTAGAAATGTTGCACCTATATAATCGTACAAGCCCGGCTTGTCAAGAGATTTTAAAAAGGTTGTAGCCGGCATGACTCTTTGTTTATTTAGGTGTGATGGGAAGGAGGATGGAACCTTTTAAGGTGACGGTTACATCATGCAGAAAGGCAGGTTACTGCTCATTTTCTTCAGACCGGTAAATGACAATCTTGTTTCCGCCAAACTTGTTTTTCGCCCTGTATGCAGCTCGGTCAGCGTTTTTGAGCAATTCCTGCATACATTCCTCGGCGTGAGCGGGGTCGTTTTTGAGTTTCGCCACTCCTATGCTGAGTGAAACAATGTCGAGCTTAAGGTCAGAAAAATTTTTTTGTATACGTTCGGCTACCATTAATGCCTGCTTTTCCGTCGCGTACGGAATCAAAACCACGAATTCGTCTCCACCATACCGGAAGGCGGAGTCAACATTTTCTCGTATTGACTTTTTGAGCACCCGACCGATTTTCTCGAGCACGGAGTCCCCCGCGTGGTGTCCCCTGGTATCATTATATTGCTTAAAATTATCGACATCGATAAAAATTAGGTATAAATTGTGGTGCTGACGGAGGGCTCTTACAGCTTCGAACTTGAGCTGGTAGTCCAGGTGGCGCCTGTTGTAAAGGGATGTGAGGCAATCGTGGATGCATAGCTTTTCGAGTTCCATGCGAAGAGTTCGTTCTCGGATTAGCCTGTTTAGCTTTGCTTCAAGTTCATTTAAATTAAAGGGCTTGGTAATGAAATCGCTCGCGCCCAGGTTAATGACATCCGTGTACTTGTACTTCATGTCGTAACCGGTGATGGCGATTGTATCCACGTTATTGAATCTGTTGTGGATTTCGCTTATCAGTTCCATCCCGTCCATGCGGGGCATATTGAGGTCGGTAATAACAATGTTAAACGTATCGTTTTCGACTTTTTGCAGGGCGTCTATGCCATCCACGGCGGATTCAACTTCGTGGCCAAAATGGCGCAGTACCTCGCCCAGAAGATCCCTAACCTGGGGATCATCGTCTACGACCAGAATTTTCTGGGAAAGTGGAGCCTGATCTTTATTCGGTCTCAAGTAATCCATGGTTGATCCTAATCCTACTATGAAAATTAACACAAAGTATTTTCCAATACAAATTTAATTTAACGTGAATTGAGTCTATTCAACCTAAAGCGGGGATAAGAATCGTAGAGGGAAAATCAAATCATGAACGGGAAAAAGCGTCAAATAGCAATTATATACAAGAGAGGCAAGTCTCTCGCGAAAGAAATCGGGCACGAGATGAAATTATGGCTGGAGGCAAAAGGAATTGCCGTCAACCTGAGGCAAAATGTAGACGAGTCCGAGCGGATAAAAAGCGCGGAACCACCCATTGAAATCGCACCTGACACGGAAGCAGTGGTGGTGCTCGGAGGCGACGGCACCCTGTTAAGCGTAGCCCGCCTGCTCTCCGACAGTCACATTCCGGTGGTGGGAATAAATATTGGCGGTGGAATGGGATTTATGACTGAAGTTTGCATGGAAGCCCGTTATGAAGTGCTGGAAAGAATTCTTGAAAAGGACTACGAGATAGAAAAAAGGATAAGGCTGGAGGCAGAGGTCAGGAGAGAAGATAAGCTTGTTTTCAAGCAAACAGTGCTGAATGACGCCGTGATAAACAAGGCGGCTCTCGCACGGATCATTAACCTGAGGGTTTCCATAAGCGACGATTACCTGACCACTTACAAGGGTGATGGTCTTATAATTGCCACTCCCACGGGCTCGACCGCTTATAACATCTCCGCCGGGGGACCCATTGTATACCCGACTGCTGCAGTTTTCCTTCTGACCCCCATTTGTTCCTTCACACTTTCAAACCGGCCGATTATCTTGCTGGACACCATGGAGGTGGAAGTCGAACTCGAAGAAAGGGCGGGAGAGGTAACCTTAACCTGCGATGGACAGGTTGGAATGACGCTGATGCCCAAAGACGTGGTAAACGTAAAAAAAGCACCTGTTCCGCTGAACCTTATAAGGACTCCTTTTAACAACTATTTCGATATCCTGAGAAGCAAACTCAAGTGGGGACAGAACTGAATTGTTGACTAATCTCGCTTTTTTAAATAAATTAATCTATCATCCTAAGCAAGTTCTTGCCTTTTGTTGGATAGCATGCTTAAAAAGCATGCCTTCTGAACGAAATATATTGGTGCAATAAGGCCACAACCGGACTGAACGATTTGTTTCTTTCAACCATGGGCCGGGGATCAGCCGGATGCCGGCTGCATAAACGGGTTTCGCTGCCGGCACGGGCCAGGTAGTTTTTCTTTAAAACTCGAACCGGTTGACCATTGAAAACCCGGCTTAAGGTGGCTACCAAAGATTTCAGTACAGGATTTCGAGAACGTTAAAGAGTCACACGTTTCAAGGGAAGTACTCTAAAACCCGTAATGCGGTAATTTTTCGTATTCTCACCGTTAACGCCCGAGACATGATACCCGGAGGTCACGGCAGCGCATGAATAATTCCCGGCGAGAAAAGGCAGGCAGTGGTTTCCCGGAAATAACCTAGCCTGGCTCCACTGTTTTTTTCATGCGTTTAGAGAAGTTACACGTAAACCACCAGGAAAGAGGAGGCATTATGTTCGATGAAAAATTCAGAAAGGTGATGTCCAGGAATGAGGCACTGGAAGGATTCCGGGTTCTGGATATAACCCGGATAATTTACGGGCCGTGGGCTGCGAACCTTATGGCCGTCATGGGAGCCGAGGTCATCCACGTGGAAATGCCGAAGATGGGTGATTTGCTGATCAGGGGAGTTAGCCCAGGAGGGGTGTTCCCGAGGAATCTTTCTCCCGGCATGATGTGCTGCAACTCCAACAAATACTACATAGCCGTGGACATGCACAAGCCTGAAGGAATCGAAATCATAAAAAACCTGGCAGCCAAGTCGGACGTAATCATGGAAAACTTCAAACCGGGAACCTTCGACAGGTGGGGGATTGGTTACCGTCAGCTCAGGGAATTAAATCCCGGGATTGTATACGTTAGCATGCAGGGATTCGGCAACTGGGGTCCCTACTCGGAGAGACCGAGCTACGATGCTTACGCCCAGGGAATTACCGGTCTTGCCGAGATCACCGGTTTTCCCGATGGGCTTTCCGTCAAATCCCAGGCCTGGATAGGCGATTATCTCTCGGGCACCGTGGCTGCCTTTCTGACTCTCACAGCCCTTCATCATCGCGAAAAAACAGGTCACGGGCAGTTCATAGACCTTTCACAGGCGGAAGTGCTGATGAGAGTCATGGACTGGACATGGCTCTACCAGGAAAAAACGGGGAAAAGGAGGGAAAAATCTGGAAACTGGGACATGGCCGTTGTACCTTCACTCATTGCGAAAACCAAGGATGGATTCGTAGCTATCGGCGCCTTTCCCAGGAAAGAATACCTCGGGCTCTGCGAAGCCATGGAAAACGAGGAACTCAGGAAGTACGAGGAACCGGAGACCAGAATCAAGAATGCCAGGGTAATCTATCCCGAAATTGACAGGTGGGCGGCAGAGAAAACTACTGAGGAGATCGTGGATCTGTCAAAAAAGTTCGGATTTGCCGCAAGTCCCGTCATGAATTCCAAGACAATCCACGAGAACCCCCATTTCAATGCCAGGAAAACGGTATGGAAGTTTGAGGATCCCGTTTACGGTGATCTCGCCTATCCCAATCCCTGGCACCTCAAGGGGACACCGGGACGAATCCGGTGGAGTATGAGGCCCGTGGGGTTTGATAATGAGCACGTATTAATCCGTGTACTGGGACTAAACGAGGCGGAAGTAGAAAAATTGTATGAAAAGGGAGTGCTCGGCAAGTGGGATGAAAATTTTCCCGCAACCAGCCCACCCAAAGACTGGGACGGGAAAAAGGGTGTAATTTACTAGGAGGTGGCACGATGAAAGACTGGACACAATGGGCAAAGGAAAATACCGACCCCAAAAAGGCAAAAGAAAAACCCCAAGCCCTGGATGATATAAAGGTTTTGGATTTGAGCTACGGCAGTTACGCTGGACTGTTTGCTTCATCTCTCTTGAGCGAGATGGGAGCGGAAGTAGTCAGGGTGGAACCCCCCGAAGGAGATATTGCCCGCGAGATGACCCCCGAGGCAATCAAAATTGGAGGAACAGGGCTGGCATACCTGATTGAAGGGCGAAACAAGTATCACATTACCGCCGACATCAAGAAAACAAGAGGACTGGAAATAATAGAAGAATTAATCCCCAGGTTTGATGTGCTCATAGAAACCTTTCCTCCAGGGTACCTGGAGAAAATCGGCCTCGGAAGGAAAAAGCTGGAAGCGATCAACCCGTGGCTGATCCATTGCGCCATAAACAGTTTTGGCCAGGAAGGACCCATGGTTGAGGAAAATGAGGTGCCGGAAACGCTGGACTACGACGTCATTGCCCAGGCTTTCGGCGGTTTTGCGTGGACGGTGGGGCTTCCCGAGGACTATACAGAATTCCCCGAGCACACCAGGGTACCCACACGCATGGGCAACTGGATGGGGTGGTATTGCGGCGGTGCCATGGCAGCATTTTCAATAATGAGTGCCTTGCTTTACCG
>JALXAI010000172.1 GCA_026992215.1 Desulfobacterales bacterium
CAGTTCAGGACGGATCTTTTTGGGCGCGTGGCGGCGGTTTGATATTCAGATGATTTGATGGGTTTTATGACGGAGATAGGAAACTTTTCATATTTACCAGCATACTCAATAATTTTGCATGCGAACCGGTACCAGCTGGTTGCCACAAAGAACGTACTATTAGATCCTGGAAAATCCCGGGACAGACGAGCGGCACTCTGTCTATAGTATGCCTCTCTTTAAACATGTAAACAAAACAGAACAAGCTATTTTTTAAGATCCATCACACAATGCGCCGTGAGCATTTTATGCGCCGATCAGGACTTTGACGGGTTGTCAATTGTGTTAGGTCGTGTCTCTCAAAAAAACGATCTGGTTGGCGCTCAACTTCATATGTACAGAATCACCGACTTCAAGAGGCCTTTCTTCCCGCAGATGCGGTTTGTCCACGCTAAGGTCGTACTTTCCGGCCAGGATCGAGTAGCGTATTATATTTCCCAGGAATTCTCTGTGTGTTACCCTCCCCGAAAATATCACCCCGTTTTCCGGTGTTACATCCGGCTTATCCAATATGACAACGTTTTGAGGCCTGAACACTGCGCTGCACGGTCCGACCTCCGGAGTCCTTCCTCCTTTGATATCTATCACGAAGCCTTCGCTTACGAACTTGAAAACGTTTCCTTCCTTCCTTATTTCTCCCTTTATAATATTTGCCACGCCCAGGAAATTGGCAACGAACAGGTTCCTGGGCTGGTCGTAGAGCTCCATGGGGTTGCCAACCTGTTGAATTATGCCCTTGTTTATAACGGCAATGCGATCCGCAGTCGTGTTTGCTTCCTCCTGGTCATGGGTAACGAATATGGTTGTAAGGGCAAGTTTTTGCTGCAGTTCGCGCAGTTCCCTGCGCATCTGGATCCTTAGCTTTGCATCCAGGTTTGACAGGGGTTCGTCAAGGAGCAGTACCCGGGGCTGAACCACAAGGGTCCTTGCAAGGGCTACCCTTTGCTGTTGACCACCCGACAGCTGGGAAGGTCTCCGGTCTGCCAGGTCTCTGAGGTCAACCAGATCCAGGATGGCATTAACCCTTTTTTCAATTTCATCCTTCGGGACCTTTTTTTCCTCAAGACCGAAGGCCACGTTCTTTCGCACCGTCATGTGAGGCCAGAGCGCATAATTCTGAAAAACCATCCCCACGTTTCTTTTCCACGGAGGAAGCTCCGTGACATCTTCACCCCCGATGTACACTTTACCCGTTTGAGCTCTCTCAAAACCGGCAATGAGCCTCAAAAGGGTTGTCTTGCCGCAGCCGGAAGGTCCCAGGAATGCAAAAAATTCTCCGGGCTTAATGGAAAGGTTTATATTTTTCAGCACGTGGAGTTTGCCGAAAGACAGGTCAATGTCTTTAAGAGTTATCCCCGCTGCTTGATCCTTTAGCTTGTAGCTCATGGTTGGAAAATCTCCTTATCTCGTGCTTAACTCCTGAAGTTTTCGACCCCTTTCCACGATTCTGTGCGACAGGTAGGTGGCGAGGCCAACGATGCACACCGCCACGATGCCGAGTGCCGCTCCGGGGCCTCTACCCGCGGCACTTTGCATAAATACGTAGATACCATAGGAAAGAGGTGCATCAGATTCGGCCGAAACCAGCATAAGTGTTGCGGAGAGTTCCACGGCGGCCGTGGCAAAGCTGGTTATGAATCCAGCCGCCATACCGCCAGCCATCAATGGTACCACTATCTTGAAGACGGTTTTGAGCCTCCCTGCTCCAAGGTTTTCCGCCGCCTCTTCGAGAGAAACACTTACCTGCTGAAGCCCCGCCGTACAGGCTCTAAGAGCATACGGTAATCTTCTGATGGAAAGGGCAAGAACGAGCATTACCCACCAGCTTGCCAGCACCTGGTTGTTCCAGGGAACATTGTACCCGGAAAAGGTCCTGAGGTACCCTATTCCCAGCACCAGCCCGGGAACGGCCAGCGCTGCCATAGCGATGTAGTCGAGCCATTGCCTGCCGGCAAGCTTTGTGCGCAGCACCAGGTAGGCGATGGATGTGCCGATAACAACGTCTATGGTTGCTGCCATGCTTGAGTAAAGCAACGTGTTATTCAGGTATTCCGGGGTTTCGGCGAAAATCTTAACGTAATGGCTTAGCGTGTAACCATCGGGAAGGACACTATACGACCATATCGTCCCGAAAGAAAGCAACGTTAGCCCTATGTGTGGCGCGAGCACCAAGACCAGTATCGTGAGAGTAATTGCATAGGCAAATAATTTTTCCCATGGCCTCATTTTCCGCTTCGCCAGTCCGCCTCCACCTTTTTGAACGGTCGCGAACTCTTTGCCTCTCAGCGCGAACGTGGACAGCCACATAGACGTAAGCGATACTATGACCAGGATCACTGATATTACGTAACCCATCGGATCATCAATCCCGATGGAAGAAATTCTCAGGTAAGCCTGGGGCGCCAGCAGGTTGTTGACGTTTAAAAGCAGGGGAGTTCCCAGGTCGTCAAAGACCTTGAGAAAAACCAGGGAAGCACCCGCCATGTAACCGGGCATGGCAAGCGGGAATACAATCCTGCGAAAAAGGCGGAAACCACTGCATCCCAGGTTTTGCGCCGCTTCTTCCATGCTGCGGTCTATATTGTTTAAACTGGTTGTGAGGTTTATCAGGATAAATGGAAAATAGTGGATACTTTCAACAAAAATTACTCCGTTCAACCCTTCCATGAAGGGTATGGTAAATCCGAACCACCTATCCAGCAGGAGGTTGACACTACCGTTTCTTCCGAAGAGCAGCTGCATGGCCACCGCACCAACGAAAGGTGGCATTATCAGGGGAACTATTCCAAGGCTCTGGATAATAAGGTTTCCTTTAAATTCGAAGCGGCTCGTGAAGTACGCCAGTGGCAACGCGTAAAGGGATGCAAGCAGCACTCCCATGCTAGCAACGTAAAGTGAGTTCAGAAAGGATTCCCGGAAAAGATCGGTGCTGAAGAAGTCCTTGAAATTAACAAGGGTAAAGCCGCCATTAATGGTGTCGTGAAAAGCAACAAATATGACCTTGAATACGGGAAGAACCAAGAAGACAAAAATGAAAGTTCCAATTATCAGGGCAATACTTAACTGCCCGGGATTTCTCTTATACTCGGAAAACAACTTTCGTCCCGCTCCACTCGTAGTATTGGTAAGGCAAAATTACCATGGAAACGTTACCAAATCCCTGCTGTGCTCCGGGGCAAGTGATGAGGTAGAGCCTCCCGGCGAGAAAAAAGGCTTCTTCTCACCGGGAAGCCCATAATTTTACTTCAGCATCGATAACGCCTTTTCCGCTTTTGCCTTTGCCTTGGCATAGTGCTCTTTTGCGAATCTGTCCCAGACCTCTTCAACTTCTGCCTGGCGTTTCGGCACCACGTCCGTGATTTTTTTACGTTTCTTTTTGAAAATGCCGGAAAATGCAGGATCGTTGGCCTTGGCTTCCGTAATGGGAACGGCCGCCACCAGCGCTTTTGCTTCCTCTACCAGTTTCTCTGCCTCCGGGTTTGGCTTTTCCTTGAGTTTCGCTTCGGCGTCATAGATAGCCTTTGTCGCCGCCTTCAGATCATTTAACCTGAAGGTGATCATCTGGTCGAAAAGGGAATTGACAAGATTGTAGCGACCCTTGGATAGTTTTACGTCGAACTTTACTTTTGCTCCAATAGAGCTGTCCTTAAACGGGTTCGGGAACCCCTTGGGAGCTTTGCTGTAAATGGCAGGATTAATGGGAAGGCGCATAATTTTCGGGTCAAGCAATATTTCCTGTCCTTCCGGCGAAAGTAGGAACTCGATATACTTGGCTGCCAGATCCCTGTGAGGAGCATTTTTTACAATTGCGATGTTCGCCGGAACCAGGGTTGTAACCGTTGGATACACAAATTCCACCGGAAAACCGGTAGCCTTGGAAGAAAAGCCGAAAAAGTCTATAACTATGCCTATACCAAAGTCACCGCTGTTTACTCCGTCAGGCACGCCAAAGCTTCTTTCCGTTATCGTCTTCAAGTTTCCGCCAATGCCTTTCAACAGCGCCCAGCCTTTTTCCCAGCCTTCTCCCTGGAGAATGGTTTCCACGGTCAGGTGAGTTGTTCCGGACCTTGACGGTGCACACATTCCAACATGATCGTAGTATATAGGTTTTTTTAGATCTTCCCATTCCCTGGGTGCCGGAAGTTTCTTTGCTTTCAGGTATCGAAGGTTGTACATGATGCCGTAGCCTGACGCAGCAAACCCCACGTAGTAACCTTCCGGATCATTGATCGGGTATGATCCTACCATCTTCGGCAGTCCCTTGACCTTCGGAGTGTATTTTTCCAGGAGCCCGTCGCCTTTCAGAACTTCAAAGGCATCGGGAGCAGATGCCCAGAAAAGGTCCGAGGTATTGTTCTTGGCAGTTTCCTGGATATACTTCACTCCTGCAGTAGTTTTCTTCTTTAACATCTCAACCTTCACGCCCGGGTATTTCTTTTCAAAGGCGACCTTAAAGGCCATGGTCAAATCTTTCGGGTAAGATGTAACAACAACCAGCTTACCGGAAGCCGCCAGTGAAAAACCCGGAAAAGCCAAAACTGCCACTAACAGGGCAACCAACAAATGACCAATCCGACCAATGAAGTGTGAACCTTTCATCTCCTGACCTCCTTTTTGAATTTTTGTTAAACCGGGTAATTCGTATTCCTGAGGAGCTTGAGATATCGCGTTAACACATGCAGAGAGGGAAACCAGCTGAAAGTTGCTATAACTTAATATAATGATAAGTACATATCAAGGGATTTCTGGCCTTGCGAGTTTTAGGCTTCGTTGGCGAGTGATCAAAACAACTGTGCCGTCCCACCTGATGTTGCCAGCCACATTGAGAAAGTTATTATGATTTTTAAAGTAGTTTTTCCTGACAATCGTAAAATTTCCTTCCTTAAGTTCCCGGCAGATCTCATCCAGCGGGGCCTGGTAGTCTCCATTATCGACTGCAAAGGTAATCCACGGCGTGATTTTTTTACACACCTGGCATTCTGCAGTGCCCACGTAGAGCTCCGAGTGTGATCCTTCAGATTCGAAACCCGATACCCACAGACGAAACACCAATCGCATATCCTTGATATCCCTGTACATAACCAGACTTTCGAACTTTCCATTTAATAACCTTGGCAGGATGGGAAGATCGTATAGATGGACCTCCGGGGCGAGGGTTGTCAACAAGGATCGCAGGTTTATGGCTCCCGGGGTTTTCCAGCCGTAGTTAAAAAGGCACGTAACGACTTTGTTCGGGTTTCCCAGGTATTGAACCGTCAAGGGTTGTTTGATTTTCCCTCTGATGCTCAGCCGCAGCACCGGCATCTTTTCCCACCCGTCGAGAAGCCACTCGCGGGGATCTATCATCCTTGGCGGAATTCGTTTACTGGAAATCGATAAAGAATTTATTCTGCCGGCCCTTGCAAAAAAACCGCCAAATATTGCAAATGCCAGAACAGTTGCGATAACAAGCGGCTTAAAGTTAATATTTTTGTGAGCACTCTTCAAATAGAAAAGGGCACAGAGAGAAACCCACGCCCAACCCAGAAAAAAACCGCCCATTACGTTAGAGAACCAGTTTATGCCAAGATACAGGCGAGAAAAACCTACAAATGAAGAAGCGGCCACGATTGCCGAAAACAGAACCCATCGATACAGCCGTTTTGATCGCGCGGAAATCTCCAGGGTGTCGACAGACTGTAAAACCAGGATGAAAAGCATCCCGAAAAGAACGGTGGCGTATACCGTATGAGCGCTGGGGAAAGCGTGTGTTGATATGCCTTTCCAGAATCCCTGAAACGGTCTCCCGGCAGAAATGATTCTCGCGAAGAGACGAACCAGCCCATAACTTCCGACCCAGCACAGCAACACCAGCAACGCTGATTCTAATGCACGTCGGCAAAGGAACATACCCGCCAGGGAGGCAGAAACCAGCAAAAAAAGCAGCCAGTCGCCCAGTCCCGTGATTATGGAAAAAATCCTGTCTGCGAAGGGATTCCTGACGGATTGAAGAAGATGAAATATGCTCCGGTCAATCGGAAAAGGGGAACTGCCCAGAAGTTCCGCCTGGACAACGACTACGAAACCTGACATGCAAAGCACGCACAAGAACAACATCAGCGGGAAAACGTGTTCATTTCTATCAAAACCGTCCACCAAGAAAGACGCAGTTTTGCCCACGATCCGGCCCGGAATCGATCCTCCAACGCCAGTCTTTGCTCGCCTACGTAATATTTCGATCCAGCGGCCGCTGGCGAAACCTACCAGCCTGAATACCTTTTTGCTGCTCCATAGAAACATCCAGAGCAAAGCGGTAACGAGGAGCATAAGGATAATCAGCCTTGTGCTGACAATACCTGCAATGGTAAGTGAAGTGCCGAGTATAACACCGGGCATGACGTAGACGAACGCCCAGCCCACTGCAGAGATTACATTCACAAACGTGAAGTAGAAGACCGGCATATCCATGATACCGGCTACAAGGGGAATAATCGGCCTGATTGGGCCTATAAAACGCCCGAGAAAAACGCTCTTGCCGCCATGGTTTCTGAAAAAGTTTTCCCCTTCATCCAGCAGATGCGCATACTTGCTGAAAGGCCACATGGTTTTCAGCTTGTCCTTGTAAAAATGTCCTATCCAGTAGCTGATGGCGTCACCTGATATGGCACCCAGAGCAGCAAAAACTAGGGTGGGTTGCAGCCCTATACTTCCCACCCCCACAAGGGCACCTATCCCGAACATGACAACTGTTCCGGGAATCAGTAATCCCACCAGGGCGAGGGATTCAGAAAGGGAGATCAGGAAAATAAAGACGTAGGTCAGGTTGCAATGTCCTGAAACAAATGTCAGCAGGCTGTCGATCATTCTCTATTTTCGATTGTTAAAGTTGAACCGATTAATTCGAGGTGGAGTTTAACAAAAAAAGAGAGCCATCAACAGGGGAAAAATATCGCACCATGAAGAGACTCTTTACCCTGGCTTAGGCTCTCCGTAATATACCAATGATAGTTTCCTCAATGCGTATCGCGA
>JALXAI010000173.1 GCA_026992215.1 Desulfobacterales bacterium
TCACCGGAGCGGAAAACATGCTTGGATCGGAGATGGCCTCTTATCTGGCATCGCTTTACTGGACAGCCCGCATGGTTTATCCGGATGTAGTAGTTATCCCCGGTGAAAATACGCGGTTTTTTTGCTCCCCAGGGAAAGGAACCCTTACCACCGATCCATCCGTACTGGAAAAGCGCCTCCTTGCCCGCCGGCTCAAAGTATTATACGTACGTGCGGACTCTTTAGATGTGATGTTTAACCCTTTTAAAATCGGCTACGTTCTGTCTCTTTTCCACGATTTAAAAAAGACCTCGGTCCTGAACTATGACTTCCGCCCGAGGTGTTATTTCGACGATATGGTCGTTTCGAGCAAGCAGTACGGGCAGAAACTTGTCCTCCTGCTTAAACTTATTTCCAGAACACGAACAAGTCTTGTTTTCTCCGGAGCCCTTTCGTTACTCATGGTGTTTTACTTGTTTCCCGCTTTTTTGGGCCGCAGCGGAGAAAATACCCCTGGCGTTTATTTCAGCACGGCGGTCGTTGGTTTTTCTCACATCACCATTGAAATAGTACTCGTCTTGGCGTTTCAGGTATTTTACGGTTTTTTATACAGACAACTTGGGCTTCTGGTGGGGGCGTTCATGGCAGGCCTGGCACTTGGAACGTGGTGGGGAGAGAAGTTTTTACGAAAGAAGGCTCAGACCATTTTAAATCTCGTGTTTATCCAGCTACTGTTACTTTTTGTTCTGGCGTTGACGTTAGCCGTCCTTTCTGTATTCCACAAGCACCCCTATACATTGACCAGGCTTCCTGACTGGTTGATATTTCCTTCGATGGCGGGCCTGACAGGCGTGGTGGGAGGTTTGCAGTTCCCTTGCGCGTCTGGCGTTCTGCAGGTTCAAAAAGTAAAAATAGAGAAGGCTGCCGGGAACTTATACGGTTACGACCTGGCAGGATCCGCCGCGGGCTGCGTGATTACCAGCATTGTGCTTATACCGCTGTACGGAATACCAAAAACACTTGCGTTTCTGGCAATCTTAAGCACGCTGACGATAATCGTTCTGCTACTTGATAGAGTCGCCAGAAGTAAGAATGGATAAAACCCGCTCGTACACCTTTCGATTGTAAATAAACCCTATATGGCTTACCAGACCGACACATTCGTTTCTTATGCCCTCGACATTAACTTGTGCTAGGGGAGTGGGTACAATCATAAAATCCGCGTCCGAATAAAGCACGGTCAATTCAGTTTCTCCAAGAGATTCCCGCTGCTCAATTTCCATTTTTGTCAGGAAATCACTGGAGGGGAGCATTTGAGATCGCGCTTTCCCGATAACGAAAACAGCAACTTTTGTCCCGTTGTGAGGCGTTCCCAACGTTACCAGCTTCCTCACCCTGGCAGATCCACCCAGTTTTTGTACGTAATATCTGCTTACAAGGCCTCCCATGCTGTGGGCAACAATGTCTACCCGGTCTACATTGTATTTACGGAGCAGTTTATCTATTCCATCGGAAAGTTGTGCCGCGTAAGTTTCAATGCCGGAAAACTTCCCTTTGAGATCCATTGTCCACAAGTGTTTCAGGCCATCCTTCTTGAACCATTTAAAATACCTGAGCCATGCCGACCTGTTGTGGAGGTAACCGTGAACAAAGACTATCGGTGTTTCCGTGGGATGTTCTTCGGGGAGCGTCCAGTAGTGCGAGATATATCTCGCAGGCCAGTACAGCCATACCCTGGCAAGGTTAATGATACTGACCAGGATGGATCTTATGGCAAAAATGTTCAAATTTATCGAGTACTTCCTGCCAAGCTCTTCCCAGTACCTTCCGTTTACCGCTTCATACCAGTAGAACGTGAAAAAAAGTAAGCTGTAAAACGTCCATGCGGCCACGGTTATGACTAAAATCCAGCAAATTATATCCGGCATTCCCCTTCTCCTTAACCTCAAAGATCCAGAACAGGGTTACGTAAAAGTAGCCTTGCCGGTAACGTCCCTTCGAATTCGAACCGACGTATTTTGCCTCCTGTCGATTCTTACGATATTTTCATACCTGGCTGTAACTTCCGCGTATCAAGCCAAGCAACGGGGCTTAACAAAGAGATCCTTAAACTTGCCCCAAGAACGATCCTATGCTTGATTTCTACACGTTTTCTTGCCTGTGCTCAAGCAAACTCTGATGACACCTGCAAAAATTTTGCTTAAAATATATTAAGCGCCCAACGAATTAAATCGAGGTGGAAAAATGAAACGCACAGAAGCAATGAATGAGGAAAAGAACAGCGCAACCACGGGTGCTCACAGTGAAAACTCGGGTGCAAAAAGTGAGCGGCAAGTTATCAGGGAAAAAGTTATCAACAGACTTTTATCAGAGAAGGGTTACAGTTTGGAGGACCTGGAGCTGGGCAGTGCCGTCAAAGTGGAACTTGACGGCACCAGTTACGTTTCTCCGGTCGATATAATAATCAAGATTGGGGAGAAGCGGGTATTGATGATCAAGTGTGCCCCCGGCTCAGTGGTCACGAGAGAAAATCAATTGCTGGCTGCGGCCAGGCTCTTTGGCGAGTATCAAATTCCGCTTGCCTGCCAGACAAACGGCGAAGAAATCGAAGTACTGGATGTATTGAAGGGGAAAGTTATTCTGGAAGGATGGGAAAAATTTCCTGCGAGGAGAGAGCTAGAAAGAATGGCTCAAAGTTTGAGGTACGAACCCCTTCCTGAAAAACACAGGATACGTGAAACAAGGATATTGCGTCTCTACGATGAATTGACGTGACCGGGGGAATGCAAAATATGATACCACCCGGGAGGTGGTAAACGAAAATAACGGCGGTTCCGGCCGAACGCCAAAACCGCCATCCATATTTAACACGGCTACTTTTTTATCCTTCCGTGTTTACAACAATACCGATGATGGTTTTCGCCTTCTCAGCACCCGGCGCCATCTGGCTGCTGGCCGGCATTATTTGCACAGTAACTTCCTGGTTGCCCTTCTTGTACCCGAACATTTGCATCTGCTGCATTTTCATGCTGGTTTCAAGGCTCCACCCTTTTTTTGTCATTTCCTCTTTGTAACTGGCAGCTACGTCAGACAAATCGTCGTTAGTAGCCAGGGTTACGGTAGTTCCGCCCTTCTGGGTAAATGACATCAATACTTTAGCCCCGGGATAGACGTAGATGTCCTTCGGAAAACCCTCGGGCAATTCAACGCTGCCTTCCCTGGCGATCTCCGCTTTTCCCCCTTCCTGTTCAACAACTATTTTCTTCTTGTTTACCTCTACTTTCGCTTTTTGACCTGTCTCTTTTTCAATGCTCTTCTCCATGGCTTTTTCCGCAGCCTTTTCTTCCGCTTTCTTTTGACATGCAGTCACAAACACCAGTGCCATGCAAACAAGAAGTGCCGTAATTTTTAATACTTTTCTCATGTCCCTCTCCTTTCACCGATAGTTTTTCGATTTTCCTTCATTGAAAACCCTTTTCCCCCTCCGGGGAAAAAGTTACCTGACAATATAAAATTGCATGTAAAAAGGCAAGCACTGTTGATGAATTTCTCACAGCTCCTGTTTCCTGGTACACCCAGAATCGAGTATTATTTGTATGAAGATGCCTCGTAACAGGAGCTGCCTTCCTTTCCGCCGTGCTTGCAGCCCTCTTGCTCGGAGCCGGTACTCTGTTCGTATTACCTTGCTGGAACTAAGAAATCACTGGAATCGGAACAAGAAATCGAAATACGCGAAAACGGTGCATGGTCGCATAGAGATATTCTAAGGCAGCTGGGCCGCAACCAGAATTTAGGATACGATCCTTCGGCCCTTCGACCCTTCGACACGCTCAGGGCGCCGCCTCCGCCAGAGGCGGACTCAGGACACCGCTTTGCTTTTAAACCGCAAAGACGCCCCGGTTAAATAGCCCAATGGGATTTAACAGGGCAGGCAAAGGACGCAAAGAAAAAGTTTTTTCATTTCTCCAATCGGCGCCTTGCGATTGCAGAAATGACCTCTGCCGCTAAGGCTCTAAACCGGCAATTTGTAGTCTTCGGAAGAAATCGTAAGAGAGCCGCCCCTCCTTTTTTCCAAGCGTGATTAAGAAGTCTTTTAACTTTCGGATGTAAAAATCATGCCTGCGAACGTCACAAACGAGTTGTAATTGTCAACGACGGCTTTGTCGTAAGAGATAAGTTTGCCGCATATCTTCGTTTCACCCATCATTTCAAACGTTCTGCTCATAACGTAAAGGGCAGGAAGCCCACACACTCGGCGGCTATCATTTTCGCGAATAAGATTCCTGATGAAACCTTCAGAGTCTACCCTCGATAATGTATCCAGCAGCTCTTTATCAGCCTTTGCCGTCGTCATCACGGTACTCTGCGCGGGACTGAAGTTATCGCCGTACCTAGGGCCTATGTGAGCAAGATCAACCCCCGCAACGATCGCTACCCTTCCCCCGGGGTCTTCAAGAACTTCCCGCAATATCTCGGCAAAGGTATCAATATATTCCCTGTCGCGTTTCCACTCTTCGGTCCCAAAAGAACACAATATGGGAACTATCTTAACGTCCGGGCAGCTATATTGAAGAAACAGAACCTGAAATTCAATGGAATGCTCTTTACGGTGTACAAACTCCCCTGCCGTCATGTCCCGCGGCATCTTTTCAATGATTTTCCGGACAATATTTTTTTCCGTTTTCAGTACACCAAGGGGTGTTTCGAAGTCTTTCGCGGTTATCGCGAAATAATTGTCAATGGGCTCATGACCTATTCCCAGTATTATTACGACGCCCGGTTTTTCTTCCACCTTGCCTAACAGGCGATACACGGCAGCGTACGTCGGACCGCCCTGTCTGAGATCAATATGCGGTGCCACAAGCCCGAGCATTCTCCCTGCCACGTGCTCGGGTTCTCCCTGCTCCTTTTCCACGTAATCATAAAAGCTTTTCAACTGTTCCCTCAGTGTTGCCGGATCATCGGGATAGCCTTTGCCTGCAAGAAAGGCCTTTCTGACGGAAGAATTCTTGAACTCCTCCATCACCGAATCGCGAAAACTCGCAAACCTTTTATTATCCAGGAAATAATGGGTATCCAGTAGCCGGATTATTTCATTCAGTTTATCGCTGAACAGCAGGCTGCCAAACCTGCGCATGTACGCTTCCTGGATATCGAGGGTTGTGTTTGAACCATCCATGAGGGTCATAATGAAATAAACGTCCGGACTAATTACCAGGGTTTCCTCGGACAATCCTAGCATATCCCTTATGGCCACCAGTTGTTGTCCCTTGTGACTTATGGGTATCGCCTCTATTCCGTATCGCAGTCTTGGTTGTTCAGACATGTCCTGTCCTTCCGTCACCCGGTAATTAAAAAGATTACTTCTTGTCAAACGTGTTCAATAATGCGAACATAATAACACGTATAGTCGCATGTTGAAAGAACATGGTATTAAGCGAACCTTTTATTAAAAGACCGAAGAAGCCGGCCATGATAGAAGACGCAAAAGCCATTTTTTTGAAAGGCGTTGAAGCCGTCTACCCTGACAGAATTATAAAGTCCCGGGTGATTCTTGAAAATACCTTTTTGAAAGTTGAGGACTCCGTTTTCCGGTTAAACGAGTTCAAGAAGATCATTGTTATCGGAGCCGGTAAGGCCTCCGCTGCCATGGCAAAAGCGCTTGAAGATATCCTGGGGGCGAGGATATCGGATGGCCTGATTATAGTAAAATACGGCCACGGAGAAAAACTGCGGCACATCAGGGTAAAAGAGGCAAACCACCCCTTGCCCGACGAAAACGGTCTTAGAGCTGCCGAAGAGATTATAAGGATTATCGCTGACACAGATGAAGAAACCCTTGTCATAGGGCTTTTTTCCGGGGGTGGCTCTGCACTTTTGAGTTTACCCGTAAGCGATATAACCCTGGAAGAAAAGATCGCCACAACGGAGGCACTTCTTAAGTGCGGGGCATCGATAGAAGAAATTAATACCATAAGAAAACACCTGTCGCAGGTGAAAGGAGGGCGCCTGATGGAAAAAGCATACCCCTCCCCTTTTCTTGCGCTTATCCTCTCCGACGTTGTAGGCGACAAACTGGACGTAATCGCTTCGGGGCCCACCGTGGCAGATCCCACCACATTTGGCGATTGTCTCAAAATTATAGAGAAATACTCCCTGCAAAATCAAATACCTTCGACCGTTATTCGCTTTCTCGAAAAGGGAAAGCTTGGTATCAACCCGGAAACCCCCAAAACCGGTGACAAAATTTTTGAGAAGGCTTACAATCACATCATAGGGAATAATTTCCTTGCTCTGAAAGCTGCGAAAAAGGAAGCGAGGAAACGTGGCTACAATACGCTGATTTTATCGTCGCTTATTGAAGGTGACACGGGCGAATGCGCCAGGTTCCACAGTGCCATAGCCAGAGAAATTGTCAGGAGTGGAAACCCCATCTCCAGGCCCGCCTGCATACTCTCAGGCGGAGAAACCACTGTGGTTGTAAAAGGCAACGGAAAAGGCGGGCGAAACCAGGAGTTTGCCCTGGTGGCAGCACTGGAAATAAGCGGATTGGATTCAGTATGCATCCTGAGTGGTGGCACCGATGGAACCGACGGCCCAACAGATGCAGCGGGGGCTTTCGTCAACGGAGACACCGTTTCGAGGGGACTGTCTCTAAACATGGACGCCACAGCCTACCTAGAAAACAATGATAGTTACAACTATTTTAAGAAATTGGGAGATTTGATTATTACCGGGCCAACTAAAACCAACGTCATGGATTTGAGGATAATACTCGTAAAATGATTGCCAGAATTAAATTACTTGCGCTAGCAATATTGGCCGTGTTAGCTTCATCCTGGACTCAACCGGCGATGGCGGCCAGCAATATGACTCAGCGACTTCTTCGCTGGTTCCACAACAGGCAAAAAATCGCCAACCTGCAGGTCGGTACCATCGAGGAAGTCGGCGACAACAAGGTCCTGATTAGCATTACTCACCACTGGCCCAAACCCAAGGATGAACTCGTGGTATATTCGTATGAGCCAACCAGGGATCCTTCCATGTACCAGG
>JALXAI010000174.1 GCA_026992215.1 Desulfobacterales bacterium
CAGGAAGATCGACGGTTTTAACGGAAAGACGGGACTCGTGGGATCGAGCCTGGGAGGATTTTTGTCCATTTTAGCGGCATGTGAATCGGTAAGCGAAATTCCGCTCGTTCTCTGGTCAACACCGGTATATCTTAAGCCATTGAGTTCTCGCCTGAGAGGAAGTTCCGCACTTCCGTTTGTCCCGACCGAAGAATACCTCCGGGACCTGGGAAAATACCGCCCCGAGGATAACCTGGATAAATTAAGGGCCGTTCTTATTCTGCATGGTACCATGGATGACCTGGTCAGCGTTTCCAGTGCGTTTACGATATTTTCCGGCGTGAATCCCCCGAAAGAGCTGCACGTTTTAAACGATGCAGATCATCGTTTCACGGACAGCCGTGCAAGGGAATTTGGCATAAAGGCCACCTGCCGGTGGTTTAAGAGGTACCTTTTCTAGCCTGGATTCAAATCTCAACCGGCTCGTTTCACATGTTTTTTTCGTACGCTACGCGAGCTTAAAGACCTTCCAGGTCGGTTCGTACCCGGTTTGCCAGGAGGTGGGCCTGCCTGATGGGTTCGGGTATTCTGTATGAATTGCAGCAACGCAGCACAAGCCTCACGCTGGACGGAATATCGGCAAGATGCCCCGGTGAGACATAGATCGGCTTAACCCCCGTGCGAGTCCGCAGAGCCACTCCAACCCTTTCCTTCCTGTAGTAAAGCGATTGATACTGCCCCTTTCGCGGGCCAACTTCCTTGTGCTCTCCGACAAGTTTGGTTTTAGCACACCCGATGCTCGGGAGATTCAATATCAACCCGATATGAGACGCCAGGCCAAAGCGCCTGGTGTGCGCGATCCCCTGTCCGTCACACAGGATGATTTCAGGTTTCCGTGTTAGTATATTATACAACTCAACCACCAGGGGCGTTTCGCGGAACGAAAGAAGACCGGGTATGTAAGGAAAAGTTATCCTGGCAGACGCAACAAGTCCTTCGTGCACCTTAAGGTCCGGAAGATGGCAAAGGACAAGGGAGGCAAACAGTTTATCACTGTTTTTTGAATATGACACGTCTGCGGCGGCCACCCATTGCGTTCTGTGTGGAAGGGGGCATATCTTCACCTGCGAAGAAAGCTTTTTTTGTATCGAAATGGCTTCCGCCGGGGAAATATTCCACTTGTCCAGAATATCCTGGTCTATCTCACAGTACTTGTATTCGGGGCTACTTTTTTTCATCATCCACACCTGGTAAATCCGCAAGACCGGCAAACGATACAGCCCCCCTCGTGCTCAATCGCCGCACCGCATTCGGGGCAGGCTCCCATTTCAGATAAAACGGGAGTGATACCGGTTTTGGCATAATTGTTAATAACCTTGGCTATGGCGTCAGAGCAGGAAACAACCAGCTGACCATTGTGCCACACGGGGGAAGGGCATCTTATGCCCATAAGTTGCTTTACGATGTACTCCACCTTCACCCCGGATCGAAGGGCTAATGATATTAGACGGCTGGTCGCTTCAATCTGTGAATACGCACACCCTCCCGCCTTTCCCATCTGTGCGAATACTTCGCATATACCGTACTCGTCACTGTTTATGGTCACATACAGCTTGCCGCATCCCGTGGTTATCCTTTCCGTGACTCCCACGGTTCTCTCCGGTCGCGGACGGGGTTCCACCAGTGGGTACTTATCCCGTTTCAGTGGAGTTAATACCTGTTTTGCCCTTGACCTGTCCCTGTATATTGTGATTCCCTTGCATCCGAGTTCATAAGCCATTATGTAGGCCTTCCGCACGTCTTCCACCGTTGCCGTAAAGGGGAAGTTAATTGTTTTGCTAACAGCATTGTCAGTGTACTTTTGAAAAGCAGCCTGTATTCGAATATGCCACTCCGGGGAAATGTCGTGAGCGGTAACGAAAATATCCCTCACATCCCGGGGAATTTCTTCTATGTCGCGGATACTGCTTTTTTCCGATATCTTTTTGAACAGTTCCTCGCTGGCAAAACCGCGTTGTTTTGCAACCTGTTCAAATTGAGGGTTAATTTCGATGAGCTTCTGCCCGTCTAGCACATGACGTTCGTAAGAGACGGCAAATAAGGGTTCTATCCCGCTTGAACAGCCGGCTATGATGCTGATGGTGCCGGTTGGCGCGATGGTGGTGGTTGTGGCATTTCGCATAAAGGGCGTTTCCGGGTTGTCGTAAACGGAGCCGCTGTAATTCGGAAAGTTTCCCCTTTTTTCTCCAAGGTGAGCGGAGGCTGCCTTAGATTCACTTTGAATAAAGGACATTATTTCCCCGGCTATTTTTTCCGCTATCCCGGTATCGTATCTGACCTTCAGCTTAATGAGAGCGTCGGCAAAGCCCATTATACCAAGCCCGATTTTCCTGTTAGCCCTTGTTTTTGATTCGATCTCCGTAAGCGGATACCTGTTAATTTCAATTACGTTATCAAGGAAGTGTACCGCTTCCCATATCGTTTCCCGGAGTTCGGAAAAATCGATGGCCCTGGCAAGGAAGTCACCAACATTATTAAAGGCGTTTACGTCGGGCGCAGGGGTCTTTACCATTTTAGACAGGTTTATCGAGCCAAGATTGCATGATTCGTAAGGCAACAGCGGTTGTTCGCCGCATGGGTTTGTCGCCTCTATTTCACCCTCGCGTGGTGTCGGGTTCCCCCGGTTAATCGTATCGAGAAAAATTAACCCGGGCTCCCCTGTTTCCCACGCCGATTCAACAATCATGTCAAAGAGCTTTTTTGCCCCTACCCTTTTCACTCTTTCGAGAGTTCTCGGGTTTACGAGATCCCAATCGGCGTCCTTTTCCAGGGCTTCCATGAAGCTGTCGGTGATCGCCACCGATATATTGAAATTGTTGAATTTCTCCGGGTCTTTCTTGCACGTAATAAATTTCTCTATGTCAGGATGATCAACCCTGAGAATTCCCATGTTCGCACCTCTTCGGGTGCCACCCTGCTTTATGGTTTCGGTGGCCACGTCAAAAACCGTCATAAAGGACAACGGGCCACTTGAAATTCCCTGGGTCGATAAAACCTTGTCGTTTTCCGGCCTGATTCTGGAAAAGGAAAAGCCCGTTCCCCCACCACTTTTATGAATAATGGCGGTGTGTTTCACCGCTTCGAATATGCTCTCTATGGAATCTTCAACGGGAAGAACAAAACAGGCCGATAGCTGACCCAATCTTCGGCCCGCGTTCATCAACGTGGGAGAGTTAGGAAGGAACTTAAGGGTTGCCATCATGTTGTAAAAGCGGGTCGCCACATCGTCAACATCCGCGGATGGATCGAACTTTCCGTCTGCGGATGCTACCGCCGTGGCAACCCTCCAGAAAAGCTCTTCTGGGGATTCAACAACCTCACCCTTTTCGTCTCTCTTCAAGTAACGTTTTTTCAGAACTACCAGCGCATTGGAAGATAACTCTAACGATTTGACTGTAGGGGGTATCCTGGTCATTTTCCTGTCTTGTCAAAAATTGGTCGAAATATGTCAATTTATTTTTCATATGACAAGCTTTCGGAATGGCACAATAATCTTAATGGACGAGTGATGAATAGTCAAAGAGAAATAAACCCTGTGTTATCAACAGGGTACGAGGGTGCGAGACTTTTTTGAATACATCTGATTGATGCATGTGAGAGTCTTCGTTCTTGGCATCTACTTTGCTTAATTCAAAAGACAGCGGTGACATTGGCACCCTCCCATCCCCTATCCAGGCCCTCATCATTAGCCGTCATGGTGAGGGCTCTTTTCTTTTTGGTGCTCGCCAGGCCAGCCCCCCCCGGGGGAGAGGTCACAAATGTGGAAAGCATTGTTTTTTGCGCTTCCTTGAAAGTCCCGGATTATGAAATCGGTGTCAGTGACAGCGGATAGTCGCCGTTCGCTCAGACCGGAAAAAAGAAGAAAACCCTCAAGCGTTTTCAACCTTTTTGATTTTCTTACTGGTATTGAGCTCCACCCCAATAGCCGCTATTCCCAGCCTCTCTTTAAACATCCCGCCTTTTTTCCTCGCTGAACACCGTCAACCCTCTAACATCTTAGTGAAAATTAAGAAGCGCAAAAAGATTGGCGTCATAAGGGAGGAGGCCTGCTCTGTGCCGATTGTAACTGTGTTCCGCCGCCGGGCCCAAATGCAGGGAACCAGAATCTTCTACCGTGCCTGCCAGGACGAACACCAGGGGTAAACATGTGCTTTGCGGAACAATTCGGTACCGGTAACTGCAACAGGCAGGGCATGCAAGAGAGTCAGACAATCATCGGGAAACGTTGCTCGGGATGCTTCCTGCACTCATTAAATTGGCAAATTATGTTCTTATATGGTAACTTTTGTAACTATAAGAAAAAAAGAAGGAAATAGATATGGAAGTTTTTTAAGGGAAACAAAACAGCGGAGCCGGTGGAAGAGGATTATGAGCTTGATTCACTCACAGCCCTCTCTTTTTAGTTCTTGACAAGCTCTGATGAAATTCGATACATATTCCAACTTATGGATTCTCGGGGTTTTTGCCCCCGAAGCCGGTGATAATAAGAGCGGAAATGCCATGATATAGTGGTTGAGTTTAAAAGAAGCACATGAGAGGACGAGAGATTTATGAAAAGAACGTATCAACCTAATAATCGCAAACGTAAGAAAACCCATGGATTTCGTGTGAGGATGTCAACAAAAGGAGGACAGAAGGTTATCAAGCGACGAAGAGCCAAAGGGAGACATCGATTAGCTGTATAAAGCGTCCTGAAAATTGATCCGTGGATGGTTGGATGGACTTACACAAAGACTTTATCGTTACAGTTCCATAAAGTTGGCGATCTTCAGGTGGGGGAGTTTTCATTCAAAAAATACGAACGATTACGAAAACAAAAAGAATTTTTTGCTGTCAAAAAAGAAGGGACGCGGATACACACGAAGAACTTCGTGCTACTCATCAGGCGCAACGATTTGCCGTATTACAGGCTCGGGATCATAGTCAGTAAAAAGGTAGGAAACGCTGTTGTTCGTAATCGGGTAAAAAGGTGCCTTCGAGAATTTTTCAGGCTTAACAAGAACAATTTTGCACCTCCCCCGAGTGACATTGTGATCATAGCAAAAAAAGGGGCGAACCGGCTAAAAACCAGGGCGATTACGGAAGAGTTGTTACCGAGACTCAAAGGGCCGGCTTGATAGGCAACATGCTAAGAAATCTTTTAGTTAATATAATACACTTCTATCAGAAGTATCTGTCACCGTTCAAGCAACCATGTTGCAGATTTGAGCCTACCTGTTCCCAGTTTGCCTGTGAAGCCATTGAGACCTTTGGCGTGGCAAAAGGGTTGCTCCTGGCCTTATGGCGCATTTTGCGTTGCCATCCTTTCCATCCCGGTGGATATGATCCTGTAGACAAATATTGCAAATAACCAGCAAGGAAACCGGAGGAACATCCAGATCATGGAGAAAAGAACTCTATTGGCTTTTGCTTTGAGCCTGCTAGTGTTGTTAGTGTGGCAAACCATGTTCTACAAGCCCCCGAAAAGTATCAAGACAAAAGGAGCGGCAAAATCTTCCGCCGGGGTGAAGCAAAAGGCACAGGGTGGTGAGAAAGCCACTGTCACGAAACCGTCCGAAAAAAAGGAAGCGGCAGCCAAAACAGCACCTTTAGCTCCTCCACCGCAAAAAGACACGGGCAAAACGGTGGAAGTGGACACCCCTAATTTCAGGGCAATCTTTACCACGAAAGGAGGATTGCTTAAGAGCTTCAAGCTGAAAAAATACCGGGAAAGCGTGGAGAAGAATTCTCCACCGAAGGAGCTTGTCACTGTCAGGGACTCCGGTTACTATTCTTTCTTGACGGAACTGGTAAAAGATTCCGGCGCAGGCATCCCTTACGCTGAATACGAGGTCAATACCGAAAAACTTATCGTGGATCAGGGTAGTAAAAACGGGAAGCTGGTTTTTTCCTGGAAATCTCCGGACGGAATTAAGATCACGAAGACCTTTACATTTTTCCCCGACAATTATCTGTTCGATATGGATGTTTCCGTTGAGAATACCAGCAAACGCACCCTTGCTGACTCCATGACGATAAACCTGTTTAATGCACCATATGAAAAAAAACAGAGCAGGCTCAACGCAAACCGGGTTGGCGTTTTAAATAAAAAGGGACTCAAGGAATTCAACGAAAAAAAGATTCGAAAATCTCACCCCACCGTAGTTGCCCCGTTTAAATGGATCGGGTACGAAAATAATTACTTCATCACCGCGCTAATACCCAAGGAAGGAAGCACGGGGTACAAGGCTACCATAACCTTGATGGATGAAGAAAAGCATCTGGTGAGAACTATTTTTTACGCTCCCCGGTTTCTTTTGAAACCGGGCGATAAAACCAAGCTTGAAGTCAGGTTTTTTGTGGGCCCCAAGGATCTGACCGTGCTCAAGGAAGCAAACTATGATCTTGCGAAATCTGTCAACTTTGGCTGGTTTGACATAATAGCAAAGCCACTTCTTTGGTTCATGAACTACATCTATAAGTATGTCCATAACTACGGAATAGCAATAATCATTGTTACCGTCGTCATTAAGATATTGTTCTGGCCTCTGACTCACAAAAGCTACGAGTCGATGAAGACCATGAAGAAGCTGCAGCCCAAGATGGCTGCCATCAGAGAAAAGTATAAGAACGACAGGGAGAAACTCAACCAGGAGTTGATGAATCTCTACCGAACATACAAGGTGAATCCTGTTGGTGGGTGTCTCCCCATGGTTCTCCAGATACCGGTCTTTTTTGCCCTTTACAGAATGCTTTACGGAGCGATTGAACTCAGGCATGCTCCTTTCTGGCTGTGGATAAATGACCTTTCCGCCCCGGATCGGCTTTATATAGGGTTCAAAATACCGTATCTGGGAGGATTGCCCGTGCTCACTATCCTCATGGGGGTATCCATGTTTATTCAGCAAAAAATGACCCCCACGGGTGGAGATCCGCGGCAGGAGAAAATGATGCTACTTATGCCCGTGGTATTTACAGTGTTTTTTGTAAACTTCCCGTCAG